>JAOTZB010000273.1 GCA_029861625.1 Acidimicrobiia bacterium | reverse complement strand
GGTCGGAAAGGTCGAGGGAGAGAGTCCTCGGTCGGAAGGTTGAGGGAGTGGTTCCTCGGTCGGAAGGTCGAGGGAGAGAGTCCTCGGTCGGAAGGTCGAGGGAGAGAGTCCTCGGGCGAAGCCCGAGGCGCAATATGGTCCTGTGGTGCAGTTTGGAGTGCACGCCGCCCTGTCAAGGCGGAGGTCGCGGGTTCAAATCCCGTCAGGACCGCTGGGAGCAGTCCCTGGTGTCGCCCGTCGTGGGCGGCGCAACCGGGTCGGGTAGCTCAGTTGGTAGAGCGTCCGCCTGAAAAGCGGAAGGTCACCGGATCGACGCCGGTCCCGACCACTCGGATTGCTCGAAGGCCAGAGGCTTCGCCTCTGGCCTTCGGCCGTGCGGGGCCGAATCCCGGCCCCGCCGTCCGACTAGCGTCGGGTCGGTGCAGCGTCGAACACGAAGCGTGGCGAGGACGACTGCCGCCGCGGCGGTCGGATACGTCCTTGGCACGTTCCCGTCGGCCGACCTCGCGGCGCGGGCGGCCCATCACACCGCCGACCTCCGCAGCGAGGGCAGCGGGAATCCCGGCGCGGCGAACGTGGCGAACGTCATCGGGCGGCAATGGGGCGCCTCGGTGATGATGGTCGATGTCGCCAAGGGCGTCGCGGCCGGACGCATCGGCGCGGGGCTGGCCGCCGGCGCCGGCGCCAACGCGGCGGCCACGGCCGCAGTGGTCGGTCACTGCTATCCGGTCTGGAACGGGTTCCACGGCGGCAAGGGCGTGGCCACGAGCGTCGGTCAGGTGCTCGCCACGTTTCCTGCGTACTTCCCGATCGACTTCATGGTCGGCTTCGCCGGCGTCTCGAACCCCCGGTTCAGGCATCGCACGTTCGTGGCGAACACGATCGCATCGATCGCATGGGTCGGTGCCGCGACGCTGTGGTGGCGCCGCAGATTGCCCAACCTCTGGGGCCCCGAGCCGACCATTGCGCTCCCGCTCGGTGCGCTCACGAGCAGCCTGGTGATCTACGGGCGCTTCCGATCGTCGCTGGGCGCGGAACAGTCCTGAGGGTTGGCGGGTTCTTCCGGCATCCCCTCGACCAGTGGGTCAGGGTCAACGACCTCTCCACGGGAGCGTTCATGATCGGTCTCGTCACCGACTCCACGTCACAGATTCCTGCCGAGCTCTGCGCCCGTTACGACGTCGAGGTCGTCGCCATCCCGGTGATGGTCGATGGCCGGAGCTACCTGGAGGGGGTCGACCTGGACGCCGACGGCTTCTACGACCTCTTTGCATCCGGCACCATCCCGGCGGTGTCGACGTCCCAGCCGAGCCCGGGCCAGTTCGTCGCCGCGTACCGCCGCCTCGCGGCTGCGGGCGCCGACGAGATTCTCTCGGTGCATGTCGGGGAGTCGCTCTCGGGCACGCTCAACAGCGCTCGGATCGCTCGAGACGAGGTCGACATCCCTGTGCGCCTCGTCGACTCGAACACGGTGTCGTTCGGCATCACGTGCTGTCTGTGGGAGGCCGCCGAAGCCATTGCGGGTGGAGCCGGCATGGAGGCGGCCGCGGTGATCGCCGAGTCCACCGCGGCGCGCGTGCGATCGGTCTTCATCATCCAAGCGCTGGACTTCGTGCTGAAGGGCGGGCGGGGCGCCGGTTGCGACCTTCGGCTCAGCGACGATGTCCCGGTTCTCAAAACGACGGGGCCTCACATATCCCAGACCGCCACCGGCCGGGGGGTCGAGGAGCTGTGCGACCTGATGGCGGCCGAAATGCACGCCGACGGTGCGCCCATCCGGGCCGCGGTGTGCCTCGCCGACGTCGATGCGAAGCCGTTCGCGGACGGCCTCGAGGAACGGCTCGCAGACCGGACCGACGTGGTCGACCTGGTGCGCTACCGCGTCGGGCCGAGCGTCGGTGTCCACACCGGACCCGGTACCGCCGGGGGGTTCTGGTATCCCATCGATCGGCAGGGAGCGCGTTGACGGTCGGTGGCTGGCCGGCGCGATGGTCAGAGCGCGGCCAGCAGGCCGTGGAGGAGATGACCGAGGTACTCGTAGAGGTGATGGGCCGGGGCGTCGGGGTCGTCGTCATCGACGGATCTCGTGTCCTCGCTCACGTCGAGGCGGGTTCCCAGCACGAGCCGTAGCCCGTTGATCGCCTTCATCCAGCGGACGACATCGTCTTCGGACAGATCGGTGGCTCCGGCCTGCTCCTCGAGCAGATCGAGATCGTCGAGTCGTCGCTGCAACAAGTCGTCGTGGGTCAGCGCCTGATACTCGGCCTGTTGCTCGTCGTCGTCGGGATATGCCGTCGGATAGAGCCGCCGGAGTGCCGGGTCGGCGCCCGTGGCCAACAGCTCGCGCAGCTGGGGCGCGAGGTTGGCGAGCAGCGCGCGTTCGGGCTGCGACAGGGTCAGGTCGAAGCGGCCGTCGGCCCGCCGCGAGAGCATGGGTGGGTCAATCATCCTTCTGCATCGTTGCCCACAGGCCGTGTTCGTGCAGGCGGTACACGTCGAGCTCGGCCTTCTCACGAGTCCCGCTCGAGACCACCGCCCGCCCCTTGTGGTGGACGTCGAGCATCAGGGCCGTGGCCTTCTCCCGGCTGTAGCCGAAAAGTGTCTGGAACACCCAGGCCACGTAGTCCATGGTGTTTATCGGGTCGTTCCAGACCAGCACGATCCAGGGTCGGTCGGGGTCGGCGGTCGTGTCCGACGTCGGTTCGTCGACCTCGACGGGAAGTGCTGTCGGCGCCATCAGATCGGCATCCGCATCAGCTCTGCACCAAGACGGCGGGCCGCTCGGTGAGGTCACCGTGCGCGTCGGCCGGCGAGACGGCGATCGCGTGGTGCACCTCGAGGACCGCCAACCACACGAGGATCGCGCCGAAGACGTGGAAGGCGACGAGCAGGGCGGGCACGCCGGTGAAGTACTGGACGTACCCGATGGCCCCCTGGACGACGATGGCGCCGAGCAGTCGATGGGTCGCGTCGGTGATCGGGCTCGGCGCATCGACGCGGTGGAGGTGCCATGTGAGCACGACGGTGGCGGCACAGAACACGATGACCCCGACGCTGTGGAGACGCGCCACATCGGGCAGGAAGTACGGAAGCCGTTCGACGGTGTCGGGGTCACCGGCATGCGGGCCGGTGCCCGTGACAACCGTGCCCGTGACGAGCACCCACATCGAGAGCGCGACCAGGGCTCGACCGGCGCCGAGCAGGTGCCCGTCTGAGGAGGCGTGGACGGTTCCGACGTCGGGTTCGCCGGCCTTGTGGTAGAGGACGAGCGCATTCCACAAGAGCACCATCGACAACAAGAAGTGCACGATCACGAGATTCGGCGCCAGATCGGTCTCGACGACGAACTTGCCAACGATGACCTGCGCGACCACACCGACGATCAGACCGAGAGACCACCACGTGAGGTCACGTCGGCGAGGGACCCGCCGGAACGAGCCGACGAACGTCGCCAGGACCGGGATGCCGACGACGATGGTCACCAGCCGATTCCCGAACTCGATCGCGGCGTGCAGGTTGCCGCGATCGGGCACGAGCTGACTCTGCTCGCAGTTGGGCCAATCCGAACATCCGAGACCCGAACCGGTCAGACGGACGGCCGCGCCGGTGACGATGATGAGTCCGAGCGTCACCAGCGCCACGAGCGTGACACGCTGATACGCAGCGGGGCGCACGGACCTACGCAGCACGTCATTCAGGGTAGAGCGCCGGCGCACCGGCCCGGCACCGCCGGCCGCATGCGCCAGGAATCGACCGGGAGCCTTGGTGTACCCCCGATCGGGACCCTACGCTCGTCGGGTGACTCTTTCGCTGCCGGTGCGCCGGCGTTCGCGGTCTGCCGCCTTCGTGGCGTTGACGAAACCCCGGATCATCGAGTTGCTCCTGATAACCACCGTGCCGACGATGATCGTCGCCGACCAGGGCGTGCCGTCCGTCTGGCTCATGATCGCCACCGTCGCCGGCGGCACCCTCGCCGCGGGCGGGGCCAATGCGATCAACATGTACATCGACCGTGACATCGACGCACTGATGGAGCGAACCCGTTCGCGCCCGCTCGTCACCGGCGAGATCCAGCCGACCGAGGCGCTCGTCTTCGCCATCGGACTCGAGATCGCCGCCTTTGCATGGTTGTCCCTGGTGGTCAATCTGCTCAGTGCCGTCCTCGCCGTCGCCGCCACGTTGTTCTACGTCTTCGTGTACTCGTTGTGGCTGAAGCGGCGCTCGACGAGCAACATCGTCATCGGTGGCGCGGCTGGCGCCGTCCCGGTTCTCGTCGGCTGGGCCGCGGTTCGAAACGAGCTCGACTGGGCACCGCTCGTGCTCTTCGCCATCATCTTCTGCTGGACCCCGCCCCACTTCTGGGCGCTGGCCATCAAATACCGTGACGACTACGCGGCCGCCGGTGTGCCCATGCTCCCCGCCGTCGTCTCGACTCGGAGCACCGCGGTTCGCATCGTCGCCTACACGGTCGTGTTGTGGGCGACAACGCTGGTCCTGCAGCCGGTCGCCGGCCTCGGCCTGCTCTACCTGGTGAGCGCGCTCGTGCTCGGGGCAGCGTTCCTCTTCCACGCCCTTCGAGTCCTGCGAGCGCCCACTGCGGCCCATGCCATGACGCTCTTCACGTTCTCCATCACCTACATCACGTTGTTGTTCGGCGCGATGGCGCTCGACCAGGTCATCCGGACGGGTGCCTGATGGCCGCGATCACCTGCGATGTCCGGCGGCAAGCCGGTTTCGGGGGAGCTCTGCGGAGTGTGTAGAGTCCCGGGCCGGAACCGTTCGCGATCAGTTGCCGCACGTTGCGTAGCATCGGCGGGCGAAACATCCGCCACGTCGTCCTCACCTGCATGACCGTCACCGAGACCCCACCCGTCACCGACACCGTCGCCGCCACCAACCGCGACGACGACGCTCCCGATCCGCTGTCCGGGGTCGCGGCCGTCATCGCGACGGGTCAGCACAAGACGATCGGGCGCCTCTACCTGTTCACGGCGCTCGTGTTCGCCATCGCTGCGCTGGTGCTCGGCGTGCTCGTCGCATTCGAACAGGTCGACACCTCGGGTGTCGACATCTTCGGCGGCGCCGAAGCCTACGTGCAGATGGTCATCCTGTTCCGTTTCTCGATGGTCTTCATGGTGGTCGTACCGCTGTTCATCGGGCTCGCCACCTACATCACGCCGCTGCAGGTCGGCGCTCCATCGGTGGCGTTTCCCCGCGCCGCGGCTGCGGCGTACTGGACATGGCTCGTGTCGAGCGGCATCTTCGTCGGCGCCTTCCTGGCCGACGGCGGCTTCATCGCCGGTGGTGACGCCGAGTCGGTCGAGCTCGCGCTGTTGGCGTTCGGCGGGCTGATCGCATCGCTGCTGGTGGCGACCACGACCGTG
>JAOTZB010000272.1 GCA_029861625.1 Acidimicrobiia bacterium | reverse complement strand
GGGGTGGCCGCCTCGGTCGTGACCGTCGCCTCGGCCGGGTCCGGGGTGGCCGCCTCGGTCGTGACCGTCGCCTCGGCCGGATCCGGGGTGGCCGCCTCGGTCGTGACCGTCGCCTCGGCCGGATCCGGGGTCGCAGCGGGTGTGTCGGGTGGTGGTGCCGCCTCGGCCGCCACGGATGCATCGGCATCGTCGAGGGGCGAGCCGGTGGTGACGGAATCGTCGCCGCAACCGGCGAGGAACACCCCCACGGCGAGCGCCGCCCCGAGGAGCCACCGCTGTCGACTGCTCCTCGGCATGGTCGCCTCACGCACCGGGTCGGCCGAGATCTGCACGCCACGAGGGTAGTGCCGTCGACCGGTACGGCGGCAGTCGTGGCCCTGGCATACCATCGGCAGCCGTGCGCCGGACTCGACCGGCGGGAGGTCAGGGGAGGACACGACGATGGCCATGCCGACCGATGTCGGGATCATCGACACGATGATCGGATTCCCGGCCCGGGACTTCGCCCACTACGAGTTCATCCGCGACCAGCTCAAGGACGGCGAGAGCGCCGACTGGGACTTCCCGGTCGAGTACATGTTCAAGGCCGTGCCGAAGGAGATGTACGGATCCGACAACCCGATCGACATCACCTTGCACGAGATGGATCGATTCGGGGTCGAGAAGGGCATGATCGGCATCGAGGGCGAGATCGGCCAGATGGCGTACCGGGATCACCCCGACCGCTTCATCCCCAGCGCCAGCGTCGACCCCAACGAAGGGATGGACCAGGTCCGCAGGATGGTGCAGCTCCACGACGAGTTCGGCGTCAGGGCGTTCGGGGCGTTCCCCGCTGGTTGTCTGCCACAGGTCCCGATCAACGACGCCAAGTTCTACCCCATCTACGCGAAGTGCATAGAGCTCGACGTCCCGATCTTCGTCTGCGCCGGGGTGCCGGGGCCCCGACTGCGGATGGCGTGCCAACACGTCGAGCTGATCGATCAGGTCATGTACGACTTTCCCGAGCTCGTCCTCGTCACGAGGCACGGCTGCGAGCCGTGGACCGAGCTGGCGGTGAAGCTCATGCTGAAGTGGCCGAATCTGCACTACTCGACCTCTGCGTTCGCTCCGAAGCACTACCCCCGGACCATCATCGACTACGCGAACACGCGTGGCTCCGACAAGATCATCTACGCCGGGTACTTCCCGATGGGTCTGTCGCTCGAGCGGATCATGACCGACATGACCGACGTACCGTTCAAGGACGAGGTCTGGCCGAAGTTCCTCCGTGGGAACGCCGCGAGGGTCCTCAAGCTCGATCGGTGATCCCGATGGTCCGCGTCGAGGTCACCCCCGACACGGTCGACCTCGTCTCGGGCGCGGCGTGGGCCGCCGGCGCGGTCGGTATCGAGGAGACCGGCGGAGTGGTCCTGGTCACCTTCGACCGCGCCGACAGCGCGGCAGCGTTCGCGGCCGACACCGGCGACCATGCATCGCTCGGGGCGTTCGACGACGTCGATTGGGTCGCGTCGTGGCGACCGTTCGCGACCGCGGTCGAGATCGGACCGCTTGTCATCGCGCCACCGTGGATCGAAACCGAGCCCGGGCCCGATCGAACCGTCGTGATCATCGATCCCGGCATGACGTTCGGCCACGGCGGACATCCGACCACGCGGCTGATACTCGGGGCGCTCACGACGCATCCGCCGCTCGGACGGCGGGTCATCGACGTGGGTTGCGGGAGTGGTGTCCTGGGAATCGCTGCCGCGATGCTCGGCGCCGCCCACGTCACTGCCATCGACACGGACCCGAACGCCGTGGCCGCGACCAGGGCCAACGCCGCGGCAAACGGTGTCGACGACCGGCTCACGGCCAGCCTCCGACCGGCCGGCGAGGTCGCGGGTGGCCACGACCTCGCGGTGGTGAATGTCACCGTCGACCAACACGAACTGCTCGGACCCTCACTTGTCCCTGGGCCTCACCGCCTCATCGTGAGCGGCGTGCTCGATCATCAGGTCGATCGAACGGTCGCCGCCTACTCCGCGACCGAACCGCGCCGGGTCGATCGCCTCGACGGGTGGGTCGCGATCAGCCTCGAAGCAACCGCTGGCCCCGAACGAAGCCGACGCTGAAGAACAACGCCCACCAGACGATGGTCGGGAGCACCAGGACCGTGGCGATGTCGGCGGGCGGACGCATCATCAACATCGGCGCGATGACCAGCGGCAGCACCGAAGCCGGGCGCATGCGCGACTTCACCGCCTCGACGACGACGGCGAACTGACCCGACGAGGCCTGGCCGAGGCCGGGAATCACGAGTGAGGTGAACGGTGATCCCACGATGTCCTCGTCGCGTCCGAACCCGACGAAGCGCGCCAGCTGGCCCATGCTCAGCAGTGCGATCGTGGTGACGATCGCCCACGCCCATGGGATTCGCGCCGGTGACAAGAACACGTCTGTCATCCCTGCCATGGTACCCGGCGGTACCCGACGGTGGTCAAGGGCCCCCTCGGCGACCGGGTCGATCTGCTCAGCCGACGTACACGTTGTCGTCGAACACGATCCCCCGCTCGAGCGTCTTGTGTACCGGACAACGCGTCGCGACCTCGGCGAGACGGGTGCGCTGCGCGTCGGTGAAGCTGCCCTCGATGAACACCTCGCTGCGGACCGTCTCGATGAAACCCTTGGTCTCGTCGTCGCAGAACCCGCAATCGTCGGCATGCACCTTCTCGTAGTGGTACTGCACCGATATCGACGTGACGTCTATGCCCTTGCGCTGCGCGTACATCGACAAGGTGATGGCCGAGCAGGCTGCAACCGAGCCGAGCAGCAGCTCGTAGGGGTTCGGGCCGGTGTCGGTGCCTCCGAGGTCGATCGGCTCGTCGGCATGCCACGTATGGCGGCCGTTGGTGAGCGCGACAGCGAATCCCTCGGTCAGATCGGCGGTGACGATGGCCATGCTTACCTCGCTGGTTCGAGAACGACCTTTATGGCGCCGGCCGCCCGATCGGTGGCGGTTGCGAATGCCTCGACGGCGCCCTCGAGCGGGAACCGGTGGGTGATGATCGACGAGATCTCCGGAACATCGGCGAGCGCCTGCGCCGCGTCATCGATGTCGCGTCCGGCATCGTGCCGGCCGTAGATGATGGCCGGAAGGAGCCGTATCTCCTTGAGGCTCCACGGCATCGCCGGAAGTGCGACGGCATCCCAGTACGTGGCGACGACCAGCACGGTTCCGCCCGGTCGGCAGCGGTCGACGGCCTCGGCGAGTGACGACTCGGTGCCGGCCGCGTCGATGATCACGTCGTATGGCTCGTCGGTGAGCGGTCCGGATCCGAGGCGATCGGCGGCGGCCTGTTGGGCCTCGTGGCGGGTCGAGATGTCGACATCGAGCCCGTTGTGGCGGCCGGTGGCCACAGCGCAGAGCCCGATCGTTCCCGCGCCGACCACGCCGATGCGGTCCCATCGGGCGCCCGACTCGCGGACGAGTCGGAAGCCGTGGGCGGTGACCGCCAGCGGCTCGACGAGCGAGGCGTTGCGAGGGTCGACGCCGCCTGGCAGCTCGACGATCGAGCCCTCCGGCACCGCGACCCTCTCGGCCATGCCGCCATCGGCGGCGATCCCGAGAAGGTCGAGCGGGGCAACCGGGCAGATGTTGTAGTCACCGTCGATGCAGTGGTCGCAGCCACCGCATCCGGTCACGGGCTCGATGGCCACCGCCCGACCGTCGGGCAACGAGCCGGCGATCTCGTGACCGAGGATGCGGCCGTCGACGAGGCCCGTCTCGATCAGGTGCAGATCGGTGCCGCACAGACCCGCAGCGACCACGTCGATGACCACGTCGCCCGTCGGTGCCTCGACGTCGACGACCTCGACCGACCCACCCGCACAACGCACTGCTCGCATCTGACTCCCCCGACCCGTGGCGTGGTCGTTCGCCCGAGGTCGGGGCGAGGCTACTCGCCGGACCGAACGTCCGTCGTCATGTGGCCGGCGACATCTCGCCGGGGCGTGTGCCGATGGCGCCGTCGTCGCCGGTGACCGAGAGCGAGCGGTGATCCGCGGCACGGAGGGCGGTGGCAACGCCCGCGATGACGACCGCACACACGATCGCGTCGAGCCAGTAGTGGTTCGCCGTCGCCACGATCGTCACCAACATCAGCAGGGGATGGGCGGCGAGAAGGTAGCGCCACCGAGTGCTCATGGTCCGGGCGAGCGCCCAGGTGAGCATGACCGCGTAGCCGAAGTGGAGCGACGGCATGGCGGCGTACTGATTCGACAGCTCGGCCAAAGCCGAGCCCTCGCCGTAGATCGACGGTCCGTAGCGATCGAGGGTGTCGACGAACCCCAGTCCGTCGAGCATCCGCGGCGGCGCCAGCGGGTAGGTCATGTGCAGGAACAGCGCGACGAGGGTGACACCGACCATCAGCCGCCGGAGCCATCGGTAGGTCACCGGATGCGTCACGTACATGAGGATGAGCACGGCGATCGTCGTCCACATGTGGGCGTGGGCGTAGAACCAGTTGAGCCCGTGGATGACCCTGTCGGAGCGCAACGCCAGGCCTTGCACGTCGAGCTCGGTGAACAACCCGACCGACCGTTCGACGTCGATGACCTCGCGGGCGTTCGCGAATGCGAGGTCGACCTGGTCGCGAACCAGGAAACGCACCCATTTGTAGGCACCGTAGACAGTCGCGATGACGGCCAGTTCGTGCAGCAGCGCACGGCCATAGTGGCCGTGCCACCATCGTGAGACCGTCCGGGCCCGCGCTGGAGCCGGGACATCTGGCTGAGGCTGCACCCGCATGCTCGTTCTCATTGCCATTTCTGCTGAATACTTTCTCGCCCTACCCAGCGCGCCCTACCCTATGCCGCAAATCGACCGATTCACCAGCGTTTTCCCGGTCGATCCGACCGAGCCGCTGCCGCCCCTCGCAGGGAGCACCGCCCGCCATGAACCGAGACCGACAGCGATGAGAATCGGTGGTGTACCCGAACACGTGAGCCTGCCGTGGTACGTGGCCGTCGAAGAGCAGCGCATCGATGCGACGTGGCTCGACCAGCCGGGCGGCACGGGTGCGATGACCGCGGCCATGGCCGACGGCACGCTCGACGTCATCGTCGCGCTCACCGAGGGCGTGGTGCAGGCCATCACCGGTGGTCTCGATGCCCGCATCGTCCAGACCGCCATCCCCACCGCGCTGCAGTGGGGCGTGCACGTGGCGGCCGCAGCCGAGCTCACCCGCGAAACCGATCTCGTCGGCACCCGCGCCGCGATCTCACGGCGCGGTTCGGGCTCGCACCTCATGGCATATGTGCTCGCAGAGCGGCTGGGCTGGGTGCCCGACGACGCGCAGCACTTCGTCGAGGTCGGCACGCTCGACGGCGCTCGACGGGCGCTCGGCGCGGGAGAGGC
>JAOTZB010000271.1 GCA_029861625.1 Acidimicrobiia bacterium | reverse complement strand
GGCAACACCGATCGGATCGGCGACACCGAAACCCCCGACACCGTCGGGCCTGTCGACCTCGGCCCGGGCCGGACTGCCGTGGCCATCGCTCCGGTCGGCTTCCACACCTGCGCCATTCTCGACAACGGGTCGCTCCTCTGCTGGGGCAACGGGTTCGACGGACAGCTCGGCTACGGCAATACCGACGACATCGGCGACAACGAGACCCCGGGCGGATTCGGACCCGTCGACCTCGGGACGGGACGAACCGCGACTGCGGTCAGCGGCAGTGAGTTCCACACCTGCGCGGCCCTCGACGATGGAGCCGTTCGCTGCTGGGGCGGCAACTCGACGGGTCGCCTGGGGTATGGAGATCTCGTCAGCATCGGTGATGACGAGACCCCGGGGTCGGTCGGCCCGGTCATGGTCGGAGGCGCGATCTCGAACCCGCCGCGTCCGCCGTCGGGGCTGTCGGTGCAATCGGCACCTGCGGTCGCCGGTGACGCGGTGACGGTGTCGTTCACCGAGCCGAACGTCGGGGTGTTCGACTCGCCGATCGATTCGTACACCGTCACAGTGGACGGCAACTCGACGGTTGTACCGGCCTCGTCGGGCGGGTTCGGCTCGGCCGTAACCAAGACCGTCACCGTCGAAGGAGTCGATCGGTCGGTCGCACAGACCGTGACCGTCACGGCCACGACGATCGCGGGCCGTTCGACGTCGGCGTCCACGACCGCGCCGGGGTTGCGGTCGCGGATCTTCGTGTCCAACACCATCGCGTCCGGTCCTGCTGACTACGACTTCTTGTTCGCCGGGCCGAGTGAGACGGTGGTGACGGGCGATTGGACAGGTGACGGCAAGACCGGGTTCGCGTCCCGGGTCGGGAACCTGTTCACCCTGGTGGACGAGCGGGGGCTTCCCCAGGGATCGGCTTCGTTCGGCAAGGCCGCCGACGAGGTGTTCATCGGTGACTGGAACGCGAGCAACCAGGACACCTTCGGCGTGCGGCGCGGCAACGTCTTCTTCCTCCGCAACACCCCCACCTCGGGCAACGCCGACATCACCCTGGGCTTCGGCAAAGCCGGCGACGAAGTCTTCGTCGGCGACTGGAACGGCAACGGCCAAGACACCTTCGCCGTGCGGCGCGGCAACGTCTTCTTCGTCCGCAACACCACCACCACCGGCATCGCCGACGTCGTCTTCGGCTACGGCAAGGCCGCCGACGAAGTCCTCGTCGGTGACTGGGACCAAGACGGGATCGACACCTTCGCGGTGCGTCGCGGCAACGAGATCTTCATCCGCAACGACTTCCAGACCGGCATCGCCCAACAGGTCATCTCATTCGGCAGGGCCACCGACCAACTCCTCGTCGGCGACTACGACAACGACGGCATCGACACCTTCGCCGTCCGACGACTCGAACAGATCTGACTCAACCCGGTCCGACCACCCAAACCACCCGTTCTGGCCGCAGAACGTCACCCTCAGCGTCACAATCCGCGACCAGAACGCGAGAGTGGGATGGGGAGGGGCGGGGCGAGGCGGGGCGACGAGCACCGAGCGCAGCCCGGGTCACGAGCGCAGCCCGGGCCACGAGCGCAGCCCGGGTCACGAGCGCAGCCCGGGTCACGAGCGCAGCCCGGGTCACGAGCGCAGCCCGGGTCACGAGCGCAGCCGGGGTCAGTCGATCTCGCGGTGCCCGAGGAGCCAGACCGTGACGCCGATTCCCGCGACGAGCACGGCGATCGGCACCAGGATCGAGCCGACCGACGACCGGCCGTCGGTCGGCAGGTCGACATCGGCGCCGGTGGCGATGATCGAGGCGGCCCAGCTCCGGATCGAGAACCGTGCGAGGCCGCTCCCGAGCAGGGAGATGAGGCTCTCCCAGATGAGCGCATAGCCGAGTCCGGTGAGGAACGATCGACGCACCGCGAGACCGACCGGCACGAAGATTCCGGAATAGCCGATCACCGCCAGCACCGCCGCCAAGATCGAGACGCTCACCAGATCGCCCTCTCCGGAGAGCACTGCGCCGACTCCCATTGCCCCCACGGCGAACGGCAATGTGACACCGACGGTCGCGATCGTTGCTGCCGCGGCGATGGTCCACGCCGGTATCGGGCGGAGCCACAGGTACACGAGCGTTTGCTCTTCGCGAAGCTCGCCCAGCGTCGCGTTCGCAACGACGAGCGTGATCACCGGAATGACAATGGCCAGGCCGAGGCCGTCGAGCACGTCGGCGCTGGTCTGCGCCGGGTCGGAGCCGCTGCCGCCAACGGCCGTGATGACCGCGACGAATACGGCCAGCACGCTGAGGATGGCGATGCGCGCCCGCGTGAGGGTGGCCGTCAGGAACAGCCGGATCAGCACGGTGAATGCGGCGATCGGCGACGGACCGGTGAGTGTCGTCTCGCTCATCGGCCCTCGACCAGGTAGCGGAAGACCGATTCGAGGTCGTCGTCGGCCGGCATGAGCTCGTCGATCGACGCGTCGACGGCAATGGCCGCCGGCGCCACCGCTCGACTGAACTCGCCGACATTGGTCGTCTCGATCTGCAGCAGGTCACCATCGAGGCGAGCCGATGTGATCAGGCCCGTGTCCATCAGACGTGCCGCCAGCGAGCGAGCACGAGTCGAGCGCACCGTGATCTCGTGCGGGCGGTCGTCCATGAGCTCGCGGATCTCGTGGAAGTCACCCTCGGCCGCGAGCCGACCCTTGGCGATCACCAGCACCCTCGACCCGATGCGTTCGACCTCTTCCAGCACGTGGCTCGAGACCACGACGCAGCGTCCGCCGGCACCGAACCGCTTCAACAGATCGATCATGGAGCGCCGCTGGCGGGGGTCGAGACCGGTCAGGGGCTCGTCGAGCACGAGGATCCACGGATCGTGCACGATCGCCTGGGCCAGCTTGACCCGTTGGCGCATGCCCTTCGAGTACGTCGAGATGGTGCGGGTGTCAGCTGTGTCGAGCTCGACCTGGTCGATGGCAGCGCGCGCGGCCTCCGCCGGACCGGACACGCCGTGGAGTCGCGCGGCCAGCTCGACGAATCGAAGCGCCGTCATGTTCTCGAACAGCGCCTCCTGCTGGGGTGCGACGCCCATGAGGCGAGGCACCAGCCGGTCGCCCCGGGGATCGCGCCCGAACACTCGCACGGTGCCCTTCGACGGCCCGGCCTGTCCGGTGAAGAGCCGTAGCAGCGTCGATTTGCCGGCACCGTTCGGGCCGAGCAGTGCAGTGACGCCCGGACCGATGTCGAAGGTGACGTCACTGACGGCGACCAGCTCGCCGAAGAACTTCGAGACGCCGTCGACCTGCACCATCGGCACGGGCTCGCCGAGCGTGTCGGGCGGGGCGGGTGCCGGCAGGCTGGTGTCGCTCATCGATCGACCGAGACCTTCTGATACTGGAACCGGGCGAACCCGGCGAAGGCCGCCGCCCACGCCACGTTCGCGGCAAACACCCAGCCGGTCGCGAGGTCCCCGAGCCCGGGAGCCTCGGACCGCTCTCCGAAGATGCGGTAGGCCCCTTCGAACGGCAGCCAGAACAGGTTCAACATGCCGTAGCCGGCGCCCAACTGTCGCCCTTCCTCCGCGGTCAGCACGCTCGAGAGGATGTTGGTGGCAATGAGGCTGATGGCGATGCCTGCACTCGCGAAGGCCCGCCGAGCCGTGAAGCTCGAGATCCCGACCGAGATCGACGTGGGCAGCAGGCTCACGAAAAGCCCCGCCGCCAGGATCTGCACCAACAACTCGAAGAACTCGGCGACCGAGTCCGGGCCTGCGTCAGCCAACGTGTAGGCCAACAACAACAAGAGGGGCGGGCCGAGCGTGACCGCGAGCAGCACGCCGAACACCGCGGCGGCCTTGGCGAGAAGGTACGTGTCGCGGGTGAGCGGTGACGAGAGGTAGAGGCTCAACATGCCGCTGCGTCGATCGGTGCACAGCGCTTCGGGGGCGACGAACGCAACGAACAACAAGATCGCGAGAGCGATGATGTCGTAGTACTCCTCGTACGGAATGAAGTCCTGAGCGACATCGAGATCGCTCAGGAACGCCGACATGCCGACCAGCACCACCGCCGGGGTGTAGGAAACCAACAAGATGATGGCCGGCAGTACTTTCGTGCGGAAGCGCCGCTTGAGGCCGAGCACACGCTGGGTCGCGTGCAACCCGAGGCTCACCATCGCACCCGACACGCCGATGCGCTCACCCTCGTAGCGGCGATATCCCTGATCGTGGATGCGGGCCGTACTCATGACTGGTCTTCCAGGAAGACGTCTTCGAGCGTGAATCGACGGGACTGCACGCGACGGAGCCCCGCACCGACCGTGGCGACGACATTGCGGACCGCGACGGCAGCGCCCTCTCCCTCGACGACGAGCCGCCCGCCGTCGTCGATCTCGACGGTGTAGTGAGCATCGCGAAGCCGGGCAGCAACCAGGTCGACATGGGAGTCGACCTCGACCAACAACCCGGCTCGCGCGCCGCTCAGATCGCGCAGGCTTCCCGAACGACGGACGGAACCGTCGGCGAGGATGACGACCTGATCGCAGATCTGCTCGACCTCGGTCAGGTGATGCGACGACAACAGGATGTCGATCCCGAACTCGCTGCCGATACGACGAATGAGCTCGAGCATGTCGTCGCGTTGCACCGGGTCGAGGCCATCGGTCGGCTCGTCGAGCACCACCAACGACGGATCGTGCGCGATCGCCTGCGCCAGCTTCACCCGCTGGCGCTGACCGGTGGACATCGTGCCGATGGGACGGAACCGCTCCTCACCGAGGCCCACCTCCCACAGCACGTCGCTCGCCCGCTGGATGGCAGCTCGCTTCGGGATGCCGTGGAGCTGGGCGACATGTCGCACGAGATCGGCGGCATGCACGTCGCCGGGAAGGTGATGGTGCTCGGGCGAGAACCCGACCTGTTGGCGCAGCTCGGGTCCCGAGCTCTCGGGATCGACGCCCAGGACCTCGAGATCGCCGGCATCACGATCGTGCAGTCCGAGCAGCAGCTTGATGAGCGTGGTCTTGCCGGCGCCGTTGCTGCCCAACAAGCCGGTGACCCCGGGGCCGAGGTCGAAGCTCACATCGGTGAGCACCGCCGTCGGCCCCCACGACTTCACGACGTGCTCGGCGGTGATCACTCTCTCTTCATCTCTGACTCGGTTGGCTCCAAGTCGGTCGGGCCGGCTCTTCGGCCCCGAGCCTCATCGCCTCGATCTGTCATCTCTGACTCGGTTGGCTCCAAGTCGGTCGGGCCGGCTCTTCGGCCCCGAGCCTCATCGCCTCGATCTGTCATCTCTGACTCGGTTGGCTCCAAGTCGGTCGGGCCGGCTCTTCGGCCCCGAGCCTCATCGCCTCGATCTGTCATCTCTGACTCGGTTGGCTCCAAGTCGGTCGGGCCGGCTCTTCGGCCCCGAGC
>JAOTZB010000029.1 GCA_029861625.1 Acidimicrobiia bacterium | reverse complement strand
CGCCGGCGACGACCACACCTGCGCGCTCCTCACCACCGGCACCGTGAGATGTTGGGGTCTGAATGCAGACGGGCAGACCGGCACCGGCAACGTCGTCACACCACAGCTCGCACCGGTCACCGTGCCTCTCGGCGGAACCGCGAGCGCCGTGGCCGCCGGCGACGACCACACCTGCGCGCTCCTCACCACCGGCACCGTCAAGTGCTGGGGTAGGAATCTCGACGGGCAGACCGGCACCGGCAACGTCGTCACACCACAGCTGGCACCCGTCACCGTGCCCCTCGGCGGAACCGCAATCACGATCGCCGCCGGCGACACCCACACCTGCGCGATCCTCACCGGCGGCGCCGCGACATGTTGGGGCCTGAACACCAACAGTGAGACCGGCACCGGCAACGTCGTCACACCACAGCTGACCCCATTCACCGTCCCACTGGGCGGCCCCGCCACCGCCATCAGCGGGGGCCGCGGCTCCACCTGTGCGCTCCTCGCCGATGGCACGGCGAAATGTCTCGGCGCCAACTCCGCGGGCCAGACCGGAAACGGCAACACCGCGACCCCCCAGCTCGCTCCCATCACGGTCCCACTCACCGACCTCGTGAGCATCACAACCGGTGAGAACACGGTCTGTGCAACCAAGATGGACGGCACCGTGTGGTGCTGGGGCAACAACGCGAACGGCGTGACGGGCAGCGGCAATCTCGTCAGTCCCCAGCTCACCCCCGTCATGGTCCCGCTCGGCCGTCCCGCCACCACCGTCACGCTGGGCGAGGATCATGCTTGCGCGGCCCTCGACGACGGCACGGTGTGGTGCTGGGGCGAGAACATCGACGGGCAGCTGGGAACCGGGCCCAACACCGCCGACCAACTCATCCCGATGACGCTGCCGATCACGGGTGTGGTGGCATTGCCGCCCGCGGAACCCTCGGCGCTCAGCGTCGCTGCGACCGCTGCCGATGCCGGTACCACCGTCACCGTCTCCTGGGAGGAGCCGGTCGTCACGGTGTACGACAGCCCGCTCGTGTCCTACACGGTCAGCGCAGGAGGGGCCTCGACGGTCGTAACCGCCGACGGCAACGACATCGATGCGGCTGCTCGACGCGAGGTGACACTCACCGGCATCGACCGGACCATTGCGCAGACCGTCACCGTCTCGGTCACGAACACAGCCGGGCTGACGACATCGGCCACCGTCGTCGCCAAGATCCTGCGGTCGCGCATATTCGTCGCGAATCGGATTGCGTCGGGCCCGGCGGACTACGACTTCTTGTTCGGCGCCCCGGGCCGGCAGATCATCACCGGAGACTGGGATGGAGATGGCTCGGCCGGATTCGGGTCTCGCTCGGGCAACCTGTACACGCTCGTCGACGAGCGCGGGAATCCGTTCGGAACCGTCGGCTACGGCAAGCCCGACGACACGACGCTCGTCGGCGACTGGAATGCGAACGGGACCGACACGCTCGCCGTGCGACGGGGCAACGTCTACTACCTCAAGAACACCATCGCCCCCGGAAACGCCGACATCGTCCTGGGCTACGGCCGCGCCGCCGACGAGGTATTCGTCGGCGACTGGAACGGCAATGGCCAGGACACGTTCGCCGTTCGTCGTGGCAACGTCTTCTTCGTGCGCAACTCGACCACCACCGGCATCGCCGACGTGGTGTTCGGTTTCGGCCAGGCCGGCGACGAGGTACTCGTCGGCGACTGGGACCAGGACGGCATCGACACCTTCGCCGTGCGGCGGGGCAAGATGATCTTCCTGCGAAACGACTTCCAGACCGGCGTCGCCGAGCAGGTCATCTCCTACGGGATCCCGACCGACGAGCTCGTCGTCGGCGATTTCGACGGCGACGGCGTCGACACATTCGCAGTGCGCCGACTCGAAGAGGTCGGCTGACAGCATCGCACGCGCCGATGCGCATCGAGGGTCCTACGGCGCGGGACGGTCCTCGAGCGCCTGCACGAACGCTGCCAGCTCGGATTCGTCAGCGCGGAGCACATGGTCCGACGCCGGATAGGTACCGCTGTCGACGTCGGCCTTGAACTCGCCGAACGCGGCGATGGCGTCTCGGTGGAGCCGCTCGTACTCGCTCTTGTGGTCGCGATAGACCTTGGCGTGCCGGGGGATGTGGCCCGTGTTGTCCCCCAGGATGTCGGTGGCGAAGAGATACTGGGCGTCGCAGCCCGGCCCCGCCCCCATGCCGAGGGTGAGGATGTCGAGGCGCCTGGTGATCTCGGCTGCGACCTCCTGGGGGACGATCTCCACCTCGACGCCGATGGCGCCGACGTCTTGGTGCGCGAGGGCCAGGTCGTACACCTTCAGCGCCTCGGGCGCGGTCTTGCCGACCGCCTTGAAGCCGCCGAACCAGGTGCTCTTGTAGGGCACGAAGCCGACATGGCCGGTGACGGGAACGGCTTCGGCGGCCATCGAGCGGACATACTCGAGGCTCAGCGGACAGTAGATGCAGTCGGCACCGATACTCATCGCTCCGTAGGCACCTCTCATGGCATCGACCACACTCGGGTAGCGGCCATAGAGCAGGCCCACCGTGAAGAACGTCTCGGGGGCCGCGGCACGAATCGCAGCCACATCGCTCCCCTCCTCGGTGACGATCAGATCGATCCCGGCCGCTTCGCACGCGGCGGCCTCGCCCGGGTTTCGGACATAGACCTGCGTCAGCTGCCGTTGGCCCTTGAGCGCCAGGAGGTCCTTCACCGTGAGTTTGCTCATCGTGAGCCGCTCCCCGTCGTCGATGGATGCGAGGTGATCATTGCCCCTCAGTAGCATCGCCGCCATGGCAGCGATCACAACTCGAACCGTCGGCCCCGTCCTGGTCGTCACGATCAACCGTCCCGATGTCCGCAACGCGGTCGATGGACCCACCGCGGCGATCCTCTACGAGACGTTCGTCGACTTCGACCGCGACGACGACCTCTCGGTGGCCGTGCTCACCGGCGCCGACGGAACGTTCTGCTCCGGTGCAGATCTCGGAGGCATCATCGACGGCCGGGCGAACCCGGTGACCGACGAGCCGCCCGATCAGATCGTGGGGACGCCCGGCCCGATGGGACCGACCCGACTGACACTCACGAAGCCGTCGATCGCCGCGGTCGAGGGCCACGCGGTCGCCGGCGGCCTCGAGCTCGCGGTCTGGTGCGACCTGCGCGTCGCGGCGACCGACGCCGTCTTCGGCGTCTACTGCCGGCGGTGGGGCGTGCCGCTCGTCGACGGTGGCACCATCCGTCTTCCCCGGCTCATCGGACACTCGAACGCCATGGATCTGATACTGACCGGTCGCGGCGTGCGGGGCGACGAGGCGAAGCAGATGGGCCTGGTGAACCGGCTCGTCGAGCCCGGTCGTGCCGTCACCGCCGCCATCGAGCTGGCCACCGAGATCGCCGCGTTCCCCCAGCTCTGTACGCGAAACGACCGGACGAGCGCCATACAGCAGTGGGGTGACGATCTGGGTACGGCGCTCGCCCGCGAGGTGAGCCTCGGTCGATCCACCCTCGAGTCCGGCGAGGCTCTTGATGGAGCCCGCCGGTTCGCGTCCGGGGAGGGCCGCCACGGCTCATTCCGCGGCGACTGACCACCGCCAACGACGGGTGCCGTGCACGCGGTATCGGTCGAGCGTGGCGGGATCAGTCGATCCGGTCGAGATGGGCGGTCTCGTTGAACGACAACAGCATCGGCACGCCGTTGCGCATGATGATCCGCGAGATCGATGCCTGCCCGAGATGGGTTCGCCAGCCGACGTCGTCGCCGGCGCCGAGCGCCCACGCGGCGCCGGCCTTGATGGGAGAGACGTGACTGATCACGACGATGTCGGTGCCGGCAGCGTCTTCGACCAGCTCCGAGAGCGCCTCGCGAACCCGAACGCCGAGCTCGCGAATCGTCTCGCCGCCCGGCGGGCGGTAGTCGATCGATGACTGCCACTCCGACCAGATCTCCGGCGCAACCTCGCTGATCGCCACCGACTCGAGCTCACCGAAATCGAGCTCGGCGAATCGATCGTCGACGTCGGTGTCGGTGCCGAAGGCGGCTGCAGTTTCGAGCGCCCGCTTCAGGGGGCTCGAGATCAGACGGTCGACGTGTCCGATCGCCCCGGCAATGGCCTCGGCCTGGAGCAGCCCGATCCGGTCGAGGGGATTGTCGGTACGTCCTTGGAGGAGCCCGGCCGCGTTCGCGGCGGTTCGACCATGCCGCACGAGAATCAGCACGGTACGAGCCTCAACACGAGGGCTCCGATCCGTACATCAGGTCGCGGCTGAGCCGGCCATCGTGGATCAGCAGTGACCGGCGCTGGGGCTCGTCGAGCCGGAAGCGGCGCACGGCCCAGACGATGGCGACGAGGCCACACACTTCGAGCAACACGATGACAGCCAGGCTCTTCAGTTCGGGGCGGGCGTCCTCGGGAACCGTGAGGCCGAATGCCGGCCACCAGAACAGCTCGGTCCGGCGCCACGCGCCTTCGAGCACCAGGTACAAGAACGCTCCGATCGGGAACCCGAGCCACCGACGACGAGCAAGACGTCGGTGGCGGGTGAGCCCCATGACGATCGCCATGAGGGCAACGGGGAACAGGAGCGTGTGCATCACCCAGGGCCCGCCGAAGAGGAGCTCGACGCCGGGAACGATCGACCCGAGCGCAACGAGGCGATAGTCGAGGCCCGGACTGTCGAAGACGAGCACGACGATCACGAAGCTCATTCCGCCGAACCACAGCAGCATCGCCGGCCAACCGTTCAGCGCACGAGGATTCGGCCGCACTCGTCGTGATAGACGAGAGCGTCGGGCGGCTCGTGCTTCACGCGGTCGAGCTCGACCGCGGACAGCCCCAGGTGGCAACCATCGCACGTCCCGTTGACGAGCCGGCTGACGGCGACACCGCCCTGATCGGCCCGCACCTTCTCGTAGGTCTGGAGGAGATCCGCGCCGAGGCTCGACGCCAGCTGCTCGCGTTCTGCGAGGACCGTGGCGCTCTTCGCGTCGATCTCGGCTTCGGTCTCGGCGAGCCGTTTCTCGGCGTCTGCTCTCCGGTTGGCGAGCGATGTCGCGCGATCGGCGAGCACCTCGAGCTCGGCATCGACCGGCTCGATGAGCTCCATGAGCGCGATGGCCTCGTCCTCGAGGTCACCCTGGCGCCGCTTCAGCGAGGCGATCTCGGCCTGTAGTGCCTGGAGCTCCTTCATGGCGTTGACCTCGCCCGAGTACAGCTTCGCCTGTTCGGACGTGGCCTTGTCCTCGATGAGGGTGGCTTCGTCCTCGAACCGGCGTTCCTGGCGTTCGAGATCGTGGCGACGCGTGCGTGCGTCGGCGAGCTCGGCGTCGAGCGCCTTCTCCTCTGCCGCGATGGTCACCAGCTCGTCCCGCTCGGGGAGCGACGCACGACGGTGCTGGAGCTGGTCGGTGGCCGTGTCGTGGGTCTGGATGTCGAGGAGTGCAGAGAGGTCGGTCATTCGGTCTGAGGGAGACAGGTGTCGGCGACGCCGTCGCCGGTTGTGTCGACGGGTACTTCCCCTTCGGCACACGTGATCGTAGTCGGCGCCGGTGGCGGCGGCGGCGGCGGATTCGGATTCACGCACCGGTCAGCGACGCCATCGGCGTTGTCGTCGATCGGCGTCTCACCGGGCGCGCAGCCGGTCAGAGCCGGTGGCGGCGGCGGATTCGGATTCACGCACCGGTCAGCGACGCCATCGGCGTTGTCGTCGATCGGCGTCTCACCGGGCGCGCAGCCGGTCAGGGCCGGTGGCGGCGGCGGTCCGCAGGTGTCGCGGACCCCATCACCGTCCGTATCGACACCGACGCTTCCCGCGCCGCACTCCACATGATTGACGTTGCAGAACAACGGGATCTGGTTGCCCTGCTCGTCGACGGTCGGCGCAGTGCCGCACTCGAGGACGCCTTCGGTGCCGTCGTCGATACAGCCGTCGGCGTTGCCGTCCTGATCGTCGTCGACGGACAGCTGACCGGGGCACGGGTTGAAGATCTGCGCGTCGTTCTCGGTGCGGAGGAAGCGTGGTGAGCGAGAGGGGCCATCGCAGCCCGGGAATGAAACCGGTTCGAGATTCTCGTGATACGCCGTGTTGAACGCACCCCAGGCGCGCGCCGGGAACGAACCGCCGGTGACCGACCCGACGCCGCCGACGCCTCGCATCGGCACCCGTTCCTCGGGGTTGCCCATCCACACGGCGGTGGCGAGATATGGCGTGAAGCCGACGAACCACGCGTCGACGAAGTCCTCGGTCGTACCCGTCTTTCCGGCCGCGACCTGGTTCGGCAGCCCCGCGGCGGTGCCCGTGCCGCCCCGCACGTTCGCCGCCAGGATCTCGGTGGCCCAACACGCGCTCGTTTGGGAGATGACCTGTTGCGGGATGACTTCGTGGGAGAACAGCAGTTCGGCGTCGGGACCGTCGCCGACCTCGACCCGCTCGATGTAGTACGGCTCGTTCCGGAGGCCGTTGTTGGCGACGACGGAGTAGGCGCTGGCCATCTCGAGCGGGATGACCTCCTTCGCGCCGAGCGGCAGGGACAGCACCGGTTCGAGGTCGGTCGAGAGCCCCATCGCCCGTGCCGTCTGGATGACGTTCTCGAGTCCGACGATCTGACCGAGTCGGAGGTAGGCACAGTTCGACGATCGGGTGGTCTGGCCACGGATCGTGTCGATGCTGCCGCCGCTCCTGCCGAAGTTGTTGGCCACGTAGTCGGGCGCACCGGCGATCTCGAACGTGCACGGGCCGGTGCCGCTGACGCGGTCGCTCGCCTGGTACCCGTTCTCGAACGCAGTGACCAAGACGAACGTCTTGAACGACGAGCCGGGCTGTCGTTCACCCTGGGTCGCGAGGTCGAACTTGACCTCCTCGAATCCCGGGCCGCCCACGACGGCCTTCACCGCACCGGTGGCCGGCTCGAGCGCGGCGATTGCCATCGTGAATCTCGGATCGTCGGGGAGCACCTGATCGCGAGCGGCCTCGGCCATGGCCTGGACCGCCGGGTCGAACGTGGTGAAGACCCGCAGCCCGCCGCGCTCGACCGCGTCGCGGCGCTCGGCCTCGGTCGCGCCGAGCCGGAAGTCGTTCAGGAGCTCGAGGCGGACTCGTTCGAGGAAGTAGTCCTGGGGTGACACCTCGAGCTCGTTGCGCGCGACCGGCAGTGGCGCACGGTTGTACTCGGCAGCCTCTTCCAGGGTGATGTACTCGAGCTCGGCGAGCCGGTCGAGGACGATCTCACGCTGGCGCTCGGCCTCTTCGGGGTACAGCGTCGGGTCGTAGGCGGTGGGGCTCGAGATGAGGCTTGCGAGCATCGCGGCCTCGACCCAGCCGAGGTCCTGGGGCTCTTTGTCCCAGTACACCTCGGCCGCAGCTTTCACGCCGTAGGCCGTCGCACCCAAGTACACGGTGTTCAGGTACTGCTCGAGGATCTCGTCCTTGTCCGTGGTGCGTTCGAGGCGCCAGGCGTACGCGGCCTCGTTCATCTTCCGTTCGAGCGTCTGATCGTCGCCGACCAGCAGGTTCTTGATGAGCTGTTGGGTGATGGTCGATCCACCCTGGCTGATACCGCCGGCGCCGACGTTCTCGCGCAACGCACGGATCGTGGAGCGGATGTTGATGCCCTTGTGGAGGTAGAAGTCCTCGTCCTCCACCACCAGCACCGCCGTGATGACCTCGTCGGGTATCTCCTCGAGGTCGATCAGCTCGCGATTTTCTGCATACAGAGCCGAGATCAGCGTGCCGTTCACGTCGAACACCAGCGTGCGGGTACCGAGCTCGTCGAGCTGATCGAGCGAGACCTCGTCGGCGTCGGCCTCGATGGCCGTGATGGCCTCACCGACGTAGGGCGCGGCGGCCATGACGGTCAGTCCGGTGGCGATGCCGCACAGCGGAACGATGAGCAAGAAGCGCAGGCTGCGCAGCAGGATTGTCACGGCGTCCAAAACGGTACTGCCGCAGGCCTCACAGAACACGTCACCTGACTCACATTCCGAAATTATCTACCGACAGGAGCGGTCCATGGTGACGAGGAAGAGGATCGCGCAGTGACTGATCGAGCGGGGCCGGGCGGCTCGGCAGACCCATATCGACAGATTCTCCCGATACCTCGGGGCATCTCCAGAGTCGTGAGCACCGTCGCGTTGTTGTGGGGCAGTGCCTATCTCGGCTGGCGCCTCACCGACAGCCTGTTCGGTGCGCCGCCATGGCTGGCGGTGCCGTTGGTGCTCGCCGAGCTCGTCAGCTGGGCGCTCTTCGCCGCGTTCGTGCACCGTGCCTGGCGCGAGCCTCGCCCGATCGAGACACCGGTCGACACCACGGATGCGACCCGCACCGACGTGTTGTTGACGACGCTGAACGATCCCGCAGAATCGATCCAGGCAACCCTCATCGGCTGTCACGCTCTCGACCGGCCCCACAAGGTGTGGGTGCTCGATGACGGTGACCGTCCCGAGATCGCTGCGCTGGCAGCCGACCACGGCGCGGAGTACCTGGTCCGACTCGACGCCGACGGCGCCCGGGCCGGCAACGTGAACCATGCCCTCCGTCTCACCGACGCTCCGATGGTGTTGTTGCTTCGGGCCGGTGAGGTGCCATTCCCCGACCTGTTGTCGTACTCGATCGCCGCGATTGCGAACCCGCGTGTCGGCGCAGTCAGCGCCGGCGCGCTCCACCGCGACATCGACTCCAAGGGTCCATTCGCGCCCGACCACGCCGAACGCACGACCATCGAGGCGAGCATCGACGCTGTCGACGCAGCCGAATGGACCGGCGGCCCGGTGCTGTTCCGACGGGCCGCGCTCAACGAGATCGGCGGCATCGCCCGTGCCAGCGTCAACCTGGGCCACATGACCACGATGCGCCTCTGGCAGCACGGATGGACGGTTCGCTCCATTCCGCTCGCGCTGGCCGAGGTGCCCGCTCCGGCGAACCTCACGGCATGCCAGTCACTACGCGACCGCTGGGTCAGAGGGCGCCTCGAGGTGCTGCGAAGCGCCGATTCGCCCGTGAGCAGTCGCGGGCTGACCCTGCACCAGCGAGCCGCCGCACTCGGCGCGCTGTCCCCGGTCATCGGTTCGATCACCCGCATCGTCATGGTCGCCGTCGCGGCGGCGGCCCTCAGCTTGGGTGAGCTGCCGCTAACCGCAACCGCCGGCGCGCTGCTGGCGCTGTGGCTGCCGGCCTTCGTGCTCCGGGCCTCGTCTCGCTGGTTGCTGAGCGATGCTCGCCTCGTGCCGCTCGCCACCGTCCGCGGTGAGCTGTTGCACCTCGGTGTGCACATTCGGTCGCTCGGCACTCTCTTCGACCGGCGCCCGGCCTCCTATGTCTTCGCACCCCGCACCGGTGCCGACCCGAGCTCGTGGCATCTGTTACGGCGCGTGTGGCTGCTGGTCGGCGCTTCGGCCCTGCTGGGCTCGGCCATGCTCTTCCGGTTCGTGCGATGGGCGGCAGGGGACCGAGGGCTCGACGGTTTCGGTTTGTTCGCGATGATGGCGACCACCGCCATGTTCCTCGCGCTCGTCGTCGGTGAGGCAACCGATTGGGCCCGAAACGGACAGCGCCGTGCCTACTACCGGCGGCCGGTGGCGGTCGCGGCCCGCATCGACGGCCGCGTGGTTCGCGTGCTCGACCTCGTTGCCGACGGCATCGGCGTCGAATCGGGTGTGCCGTTGATGGCCGGCGAACGATTCACGGTGACGTTGCGACTGCCCGAACCGACCGGCGGCGTCCACGATCTCTCCCTGACAGGGCGAGTGAAGTGGGCCAAGGAGTCGAGAGCATCGGTGTGGAGAGCGGGCATCGAGTTCCTCGAACTGCGTCCGATCGAGCGAGACCGACTCATCGAGTTCAGCGCGGTGACCACGCCGTACCAGCGGGTCGGTCGCTCGGCCGACCTCACGGCAAGCGGTTTCTGAACCAGCGGCCGCTCCGGTCGGTCAGTAGGTACCACCGAGCTTGCGGTGGTCCCACGAGACGACGTTGTCGGCTTTCACCACGACCGCGGTTCTCTTCGCCGCCATCGCCAGTGCAGCGTCGTCGAGCAGCTCGGCCGGGACCTCGGGGTTGTTGCGCTTCATCACCTGCGCGGCGTATCCGTGCACGATGTCGGGGTCGGTGTGGAGCTCGACCGTTCCGTTGAGCTGAACACCGCGGAGCTGCTCGTACTTTTCGCCGTCCTCGACGAGGCAGGCGATGCGAGGGTCTCGTTCGAGGTTCTTGATCTTCTGCGACTTCGTGAAGGTCTCGAAGACGATGTCGCCCTCGACCACTGCGAACCAGAGCGTGGTGAGGTGCGGGGTGCCGTCGGCATTGATCGTCGCGACCTGAAGGCTCTTCTGGGAGTCGATGAACGCGACCCGCTCCTCGTGGGTCATCTTGATCAGGTCGCGGCGGTTGGAAGCCATGTCGTCTCCTCGATGCTCGGCGCAGCAAACGCTACTCGGCCTGCCCGACCCGTCGCCCCGGTGACCAGGGTGCGCGCCCGTAGGGTGGGGCGATGCCCGACGATCCCCGACGTTCGATCGTCATCCCGATGTTCAACGAGGCGAACCGAATCGCCGCATCGCTGGCGCGCATCGCCTCCGACGCCGCGCTGACGCCCGGGCTCGAGCTCGTCCTCGTCGACGATGGCAGCACCGACGCCACGGTCGCCGTCGCCCGCCAGGCGCTCGAAACCTCCGGGCTCTCCGGCGTCGTCGTCAAACGGGATCACGAGGGGAAGGGCGCCGCAGTTGCCGCCGGCACAGCCCTCGCCCGCGGCGGCGTCGTCGGGTTCGTCGATGCCGACCTCTCCACCGACGTCGACGCGATCAGCGCCGTGTTCGACGCTGTAGAGCACGCCGGTGTCGATATCGCCATCGCCAGCCGCCGGCTCCCCGACTCGACGATCGCCAGACCCCAGCCCCGGCACCGCGAGCTCGCCGGCCGCTCCTTCAACCTGGTGCTACGCGCCCTCGGTCTGACGACGCGAAGCGATACCCAGTGCGGATGCAAGGCCTTCACGGCCGAGGCCGTCGAGATCACCGTCAGCGGCGTCACCGCAACCGGGTTCTGTTTCGATGTCGAGGTTCTGCTCCGCGCCGACAGGGCCGACCTCACCGTCGTCGAGGTCCCCGTCGCCTGGCGCCACGCCGACGAGTCGTCGGTGCGACTCCTCGGCGATGCGCCGTCGGTGGTCCGTGAGCTGTACCGCCTCCGCCGGCGCTACCGGTGAGGCCGGTGGCTCAGCGCCGAACGGCGAACGTCTGGACGCCGTCGGCGTCCCAGTCACCCACGAACACCTGGTCGGCGGCCTTGCCGTAGCCGAACTCGGTCTCGGCGGTCGTCGTGATCAGCTGGTTCGACACATAGAAGATGTTCTGGCGCCGCACTGCGAACGAATCGGCGCCGTTGTCGTCCCAGTCGCCGACGAGCACCTCGTCGCCCGCCCTTCCGTAGCCGAACACGACGTCGGCGACGCCGGTCGCGAGCGTGTTGGTGGCGAAGAAGACGTTGCCGCGTCGGTTGGCGAACGAGTCGATTCCGTCACCGTTCCAGTCACCGACGAACACATCGTCGCCGGCCTTGCCGTACCCGATGACGAGCTCGTCGCTCTCGACACCGAGCGTGTTCGACAACCGGAACACATTCTGACGCCGGGTCGCCAGCGTGTCCTTGCCGTCGCCGTTCCAGTCTCCGACGAAGATGTCGTCGGTCGGCTTGCCGAACGTGAACGAGATCTCCGTCGTGTTCGCGCTCAGCGAGTTCGAGCCCCTGAACGCGTTCCCGGCGCGTAGCAGGAACGTGTCGACACCATCGCCGTTCCAGTCACCCACCAGTACGTGGTCGCCGGGCTTGCCGAACTCGAACTGACTCTGGGCCACCGAGGTCGTCAAGGTGTTCGAGATGAAGATCGTGCTGACAGCAGGAGAGGGAGGCGGTGCGGCGGGGTCGAACGAGAACCAGTCGCTCTTGAGCCCGAAGACGGCCTGGAATCCCGTACCGCTTATCTCGGCGGTGGCCGATCCGAACGAGACACGTACCTTCGTCACCCGCCCACCGTCGGGGCCGAGCCCGTTGCGTTCGACCACACCGATACCGGTGAACGGGCTCAGCCCGAAGTAGGACTCGATAGCGGCGACCGTCACGCTGTCGCTCCACTGGTTGTTCGGGTTGAGGCTGACATCGTCGCCGGCATCGACGACGGCCGGGAACACACCGCCGGCGGTGTAGCCGCCCGTCGACGACGAGAACTCCGTACGGGCGACCTGGCTGCCGTTCTTGCGAACGACGTTGGCGGTGGCCGTGATCGCGGCGTCGCTGCGAGAGTCCTCACCGGGGAAGATTGTGCCGCCGGCGCGTATCTGACGACCGCTGTACACCTGGCACGAGATCGTGTCGCACGTCTTGGCGTACTGGTAGCGGTTCTCGGCGAGGCTGTAGCTGCGGGCCGCAACCGCCTGGACCTGCAACGCGCGAGCCCCCGTCCCGCCCCCGAGATCGGCCCAACTGGCGGGTGACTCGCGCGGGACGACGGAGCGGAGGTACTGCTCGGTCGACAGGGCACTGACCGTTCGCTGCTCGAGTTGGAAGCGCGACGCCCGGATCTCACCCCGGTACCAGGTGACGTCACTGCCGCCCTCGCAGAGCTGCAACGTGTGGTTGAGCGGGAGGTTGGGGTTGTTGGCGTCGATGAGGGTGAGCCCGTTGGCTGCGCCCGACGACAGCCCGAGGTCGAGCTTCCAGGCACCGTTCAGGAATGTTCCGACGAGGTCGAGGCCACCACCGTTCCATGCGCCGACCACCGGCGTGGCTCCGGCGGGCCCGAAGGCCTGATCGACGTCGGCATCGCCGTTGTTGTTCTCGTCTCGCAACAAGAACGTGGCGGCGCTGATGTCGTAGCCATTGCGATCGTCGCCGTCGCCGAGCCCGTCGGTGTCACCGCCGAGGGGAATGTCGGCTGCAGGATCGAAGCCCAACGTGTTGTCTGCGGTGGTGTCGAGGCTGTTGTTGATGTGCCATGTCGTGCCTCGGACGACGGTGATCGTGTCGTCGCCGTCGCCATCCCAGTCACCGACCACTGCCTGATCCGTGCTCTTGCCGTAGGGGAAGGAGATGTCGACGGGACCGGGGCTGTTCGAATTGCGCAACAGGTAGGTGTTGCCCTGGCGGACACCGATGGTGTCGATTCCGTCGCCGTCCCAGTCACCGACCACCGGCTGATCGGCACCGGCCCCGAAGGCGAACGGCGTGACGTCGGCCGCCCCGGCACTGTTCGAGTTGCGCAGATACCAGACGTTGCCGTTGCGGTAGCCGACGGTGTCGATTCCGTCGCCGTTCCAGTCACCGACCACGGGCTTCGCCGTGGCCGGACCGTACGAGAAGCTGGCCTGTGACGGATCGCCGCCCGGCCCCGACCCACCGGTGAGAACCGGCTGAACCGCGACATAGCTGCTCGACGTGGCCGTCTCGACCACCGTCCACGGGCCGGAGCATCCCGGTCCGCTGGCGATCTGGTACGTGTTGGCACCGGTGAGCGTGATCTTCACGGCCTGCCCGTTGACGAGCTTGGCGGTGGCGCCGTCGCCGGCGCGGGTGGCGAGCTGGGCGCCGGCCACGGTGACGATGGTCGGCTTGTTGTCGTTCGAGAGGAGCCGAACGGTCATCAGACCCGGTGAGACCGTGCCGGCCGTTGTGCCCCCGTAGAAATGGTTGAGTATCTGGGCCGACGACCAGCCCTCGTCGAGGGCATAGCCGAGCGTGCCGTACTGGCCCATCCCGCGTCCGTGGCCCCAACCCCGACCGAAGACCGGGATGACGGCGGCCGAGGAGATGTCTTCGTCGTCCTCCTGAGCCGTGGCCGGTACGGCGGCAAAGGTGACGGCAGTGATGGCGATCATGACGATCGCGACGAGGCGACGGAGCAGGGTCATCGGTCGGTGAACGCTGTCGGTATGCGGGAGGTATGTGGGCACAGCTCTACCTTCGTGGGGGCCGCCCGCCCGCAGGCGCACAGAATAGCGGACCGCGGCGATCGAACCGCGCCATCACCGCGACTTCCCGCCACCACCGCACCGTCGAACAGACGACGCGGAACGATCGAGGTTGGGAGCCGTCGACACGGCCGGGCACGATGGCGACCATGCCGACCCACCGAGTGCGCCGTGGATGACGCCCTGGCGCGCCGCCTTCCGCGCCCATCGGCGAAGCGCATGGCCGTGCGGGTCACGCCGGACGCCGAGCGCCAGATTCGAGGGGGGCACCCGTGGTTGTTCGATTCCTCGATCACGTCGTCGAGCCACCACGGCGACCCGGGTGACCTCGCGGTCGTCTTCGATCGTCGGCGGGCGTTCGTGGCGATCGGGTTGTTCGACCCCACGTCGCCGCTCCGGGTGCGAATCCTGCATCAGGGTCGGCCGACGCCGATCGACACGGCCTGGTGGCGGTCACGGCTCACAACGGCGCTCTCGCTGCGGACACCCCTGGTCGAGTCGGCCGGCACGACCGGACTGCGGCTCGTCAATGGCGAGAACGACGGCTTCCCCGGTCTCGTCGTCGACCGCTACGACAACGTTCTCGTGCTCGCGCTCTACACGACCGCGTGGATCCCTCACCTGGCGACGGTCATACCGTTGCTCGTCGAGCTCGTGGGGCCTCGATCGATCGTCGTGCGGCTGAGTCGCCTCGTCCGGGCCCAGGAGTGCCACGGACTCACCGACGGCATGACGATCCACGGCGACGTCGTCGCCGAACCGATCCGGTTCCTCGAGAACGGACTGAGATTCGAGGCCGATGTCGTTCGCGGCCAGAAGACCGGCCACTTCCTCGACCAACGAGACAACCGTGCCATCGTCCGGTCACTTGCCGCCGGAGTGACCGTGCTCGACGTGTTCAGCTGCACCGGTGGCTTCTCCGTGCACGCCGCGGCCGGCGGGGCCACCGCCGTTCGCGCCGTCGATGTGAGCCCTCACGCCCTCGCGGCGGTCGCGAAGAACTTCGAGCTCAACTCCGACCTGCCTGCTGTTGCCGCCCTCCAACCCGACACGGTCCAGGGTGATGCGTTCGAGGTGATGGCGACGCTTGCCGACCGTGGTGACCGCTACGGGATGGTGATCATCGATCCACCGTCGTTCGCCAAGCGGCAGTCCGATGTCGCAGATGCGCTCCGGGCCTACCGCCGGTTGACCGGAGCTGCGCTCGAGCTCGTGTCACCCGGAGGCGTCCTGGTCCAAGCGTCGTGTTCGAGCCGCGTGACCACGGATCAGTTCTTCGACGCCGTCCATGCCGGCTCGATCGACGCCCGTGTCGAGCTGTACGACGTGGAGACCACCGGACACGCGCTCGATCACCCGATCAGCTTTCCCGAGGGTGCCTATCTCGATGCGGTCATCGCCCGGGTTCGGCCTGTGCCCGGCCCGGCGCCTCAGCGCGTTCGCCGCTCCAGGTAGGCGTTCGCCGCGGCCCGTGCATCCGGGTCGGTCTGCGCCATGCCGATCAGGGCGGCATCGGACCAGCTGCCTTCGGTCGACGCGACCGCTTCGGCGGCCGTCTGGACCTGCCGTTTCGTTGCCCGCAACAACGACGGGGCCTTGGTCGACAGTGTGGCGGCGAGCTCGGTGACCGTCTCGTCGAGCCGGTCGCGGGCCACGACTCGATTGACGAAGCCGATCGCCTTGGCCTCCTGGGCATCGAACGGGCGACACGACATCACGAGCTCGCGGGTCATCGCCGGGCCGATCTCGCGTACGAGCCGCGGGATGCCACCCCATCCGAGCGGGATTCCCAGGTCCACCTCGGGGATGGCGAACACGGTGTTGTCGGCAGCAATGCGAATGTCACATGCCGCAGCGAGCACGACCCCTCCGCCGATGCAGTGGCCGTGAATCGCCGCGATCGCCACGGCGTCCATGTCCGCGATGGCATCGGCCATACGTCGGCCGAGCTCGGCTGCGCCGGGGCCGTCGGACGCCGGCGCGGCGAGCTCGCGCAGGTCGAAACCCGACGAGAAGGAACGCGAACCGGCTCCGGTCACGATGACGACCGGGACCCGTTGCGCATCGAACCACGACGCCGCCTGCGCCAGTTCGGCGAGCACCGCCGAACCGAGAGGATTCAGCGCATCGGGCTGATCGAGGGTGAGCCGGCCGATGCCCTCGTCGAGGCCGATCGAGAGCGTGTCGAACGAGACCATGGCGGCATCTTCCCGAGCGACAGGCCCGGTTGAGTCGGATCAGCCGCCGGGCGGACGGTACGACGGGCTCAGCTTGGATGCCGCGTCGACGGTCTCGGGGCTGATGAGGGGCGTCAGGCTGAGGCTCACCGCGCCGCTGGCGTTGATCAGCAACGACAACGCGATCGCGCTGGCCTCGTCGGGGACGTCGAGGATGGCGATCACATCGGTGTCGCCGAAGGCGAAGTAGAAGCTCTCGACCGTGCCACCCAACGACTCGATCGCTGCGGTCGCAGCGTCACGGCGGGCGGTCCCGCCATCCTGCAGCAGCCCGGCGATTCCGTTGCCGACGTAGTTGCCCTTCACGAGGTACTTGGCCATTGGAGGCTCCTGATCTGTGGTCTCTGGCGTCGTGTGTGCACGCCGAGCCCTGTCCGTCCCTGCTCGATTCTCGTGCTGCCACGCGTCCGCCCACATCGGGCGGCGGGTCAAGTATCGACAACCGAGAGCGTGGGAGCAAGCGGCGTGAACGCCGACGCGTGCCGACCGGGTCTGCTATCCGATCGCGGCGTCCACCGTCTGACCCGCGAGCGCGACGAGGTCGGGATCATGGGCGTTGGCAGCGAGGTTCAGACAGATGCCGTCGATGCCGACGGCCGTCATCTCCTGGATCGCCTCACCGATGGCGTCGGGGTCGCCGATGGTCAGGCGAGGAAGCATCAACTCGACGACCTCGGCCGGCCATCCGTGATTCTCGATGAACGTGTCGATCGACGCGACCGCGTCCTCGTGGCTCCTCCCGATCACCATCATCACCAGCTTGGTGACCTTGATCTCGGACCGATCGCGTCCGAGCCGATCGCAGTGCGCGGCGAGGGCGTCGAGCTTGCGCGGCACCTCGTCGAGATCGCATGTGAGGTTCGACTCGTCGGCGTACTGCGCGACCATGCGCAGCGTCTTCTTCTCGCCCGAACCGCCGATCATCACAGGAATCCGCGAGATCGGCGCGGGCGAGTTGATCGCGTCGGTGACCCGGTAGTGCTTCCCATGAACGGTCGGCCGCTCGTCGCGCAGCATCGGCAGGATGATGTTGAGCGCCTCCTCGAGCTTCTCGAACCGTTCCGTGAAGGTGTTGAACGCGACGCCGAACGACTCGTGTTCCAGCTCGAACCAACCGGCGCCGATGCCCAGCGTCGCCCGCCCGGCAGAGACGTGATCCAGCGCGGTCACGATCTTCGCCAGGATGGCCGGGTTGCGATAGGTGTTGCCGGTGACCAGCGACGCGAGCCGGACCGTGGTCGTGTGCTGGGCCAGCGCTGCGAGCGTCGTGTAGCACTCGAGCATGGAGTCGTCGGGGTCACCGATGCCGGGCAGCTGGTAGAAGTGATCCATCAACAGGACGCGGTCGAATCCGCTCGCCTCCGCGGCCTTCACCTGCGAGACGAGCGAGTCGAAGATTCCCTCGGAGGCGACGCCGGGATAGGTGAAATTGGGGATCTGGTAACCGAGTCGAGTCATGGATGCCATCGTGACGTCTTTGCCGAACGGCTTCAACTCACGGGGCGCGATGAGCCACCGGGCGGTCCTCAGTCGGTGCTGCGGAGCAGCCGACCGGCGAGCTCGCCCGTGTGCTCACCATGGTCCAGGAACGGCTTGCCGTTCACGATGGTGTGCTCGATTCCCTCGGCCCGTTGTACGAATCGGGCCGACCCTCCCGGGAAATCGTGCACGATCTCGGGCACCGGGAGCGCGAGTGCCTCGACGTCGATCACGTTCAGGTCGGCGTACGCACCAGGGCGCACGACCCCACGGTCGGTGAACCCGACGAAGCTCGCCGTATCGGACGTGATCCGGCGCACTCCTTCCTGGAGCGACATCGCCTGGCGGTCACGCACCCAATGCGCGAGGAAGAAGGTGGGCTGACTCGCATCCATGATCTGGGTTGCGTGGGCTCCGGCATCGGCCAGCCCCATGATCGTCACCGGCGAGGCGAGCAGCTCGGCGATGGCGTCGAAGTCCTCGTTCAACACCGGCCAGTTCGCGACCGCCCTGCCATCGGTCGCGTCGAGTGCATCGACGTAGAGCTGGATCGGCGAGACGCCCAGGCGTCGGGCCTCGGCTGTGATGCTGTCCTCGGACGAGTACTCGTAGCGCGCACCCTGCTCGGGCCGCAGCAGGAACATCCGTTCGAACGGTTCGCTGAGCCTGCTCTCGCCCTCGGCGATCAACGCGGCCCGTACCGATGCGTCGCGTATGCCGGCCACCCGGCCGGCCAGGTCCTCGTCGCGAAACGGCGCAAACGCATCGAAATCGTCGATGAGGCTGTTCGCCGCCAGGCTGAACAGCACGCCGATGCTGCGCGGCGTGGTCTGGGGCCGCAGGCTCGCGCCGGTTGCGTTCGCTTCCTCGGCCAGCTCGATCACACGACGGTAGTGGTGGCCGAGCGAGCGCATCTGCGCCAGGTTGAAGGTGAACGGCCGCTTCAGGCTCCGGCTCAGCTCGGCGATCCAGGCCATCACCTCCTCGACACGAGAGGTCGCTCCATCGGTCTCGTTGTAGCGAGGAGCGCACTCGAGCACGCCCCTTCCGAGGCGCCCGAGCGGGGCTGCGGTGGCGAAGAACTCCTCGGGCCGGGCCCAGGTTCCCGGTACCCACCGGCCGTCGGGGACCCGGTGCGTGAGGCTGCGCGACATCGAGTAGCCGAGTGCCCCCGCCTCCATCGCCTCCTCGACGAGCGCTGCCATCTCGGTCAGCTGTCCTGGCGTCGCCTCGAAATCGGGCTCGCACGCGTCATCACCGGCCACATAGGTGCGCACGGCGACATCGCCGACGTAGCCCCCCGCGTTGATGCCCATGGGGAGTCGGTCGATCTCCGTCAGGTAATCGCCGTAGGTCTCCCAGTTCCACGAGAGCCCTTCGAGGATCGCCGACGCCGGTATGTCCTCGACCGACTCCATCATCTTCGCGAGCACGTCGGCCTGGCCAGGGCGCAGCGGCGCGAACGTCATGCCACAGTTGCCCATCACCACCGAGGTCACCCCGTGCCAGCACGACGATGACATCAGCGGATCCCAACCGATCTGCGCATCGAGATGAGAGTGCAGGTCGACGAAACCCGGTGTGACGTGGCGTCCCTCGGCGTCGATCACGATGCCCGCGCCCTCAGCATCGACATCTCCGACCGCGGTGATGCGATCACCGTCGACGGCGACGTCGGCCCGGACCGGCTCGCCCCCGGTTCCGTCGACGACGACGCCGCCGGCAACTACGAGGTCGTGGGGCATGCGCTGGCTCCGATGGTCGAGTTCACCTCAACGATGTCGTCGGCAAGCGTCCTCGGGCAAGCCCGAACATCGTCGTCAGACGGATGCACCTGGGTCCCCCCGGCCAGGAGGACGGGTACCATTGGATGCCGTGAACAGCGAAGAGTCCGTCTCCGCACCGTCGCGCTGGCTCACCGCCCTCGAGGTCCGGGCCGTAGCCGAACGTGCCGCGATGCGAGCGACGACCCCGCTCCTTCGACGACTTCCGAGCGGCGATGGCCACCCTGTGCTCGTCCTGCCAGGGTTCACGGCCGACGACCGATCAACCGCGTTGCTCCGAGACCTGCTCGACGACCTCGGCTACCGCACCCACGGCTGGGGGCTGGGCAGCAACATCGGCCCGACGTCGGAGATCGCCGCCGGGCTACGCGATCTGTCGGCCGACCTCGCACGGAAGGAATCGCAGCCGGTGAGCGTCATCGGCTGGAGCCTGGGCGGCATCTACGGCCGCGAGCTCGCGAGACGCCGCCCCGAGACCGTTCGACAGGTCATCACGCTGGGGAGCCCGATTCAGATGGTGCCGGGCGATCGCAGCGCCGCGACAGGCTTGTGGGACTCCCTCCGGCACCTGCACGACACGACC
>JAOTZB010000270.1 GCA_029861625.1 Acidimicrobiia bacterium | reverse complement strand
GGTCGATGTCGAAGAGCATGCCGCTGTCGATCGGGTACCGGGCCTGGGTGAGGCGCTGCGACAGATCGGTCACGTGCAGATCCGATCCCGCACGACCATCGGAGGTTCGATTGCGCACGCGGACCCCGCGGCCGAGTTGCCCGCACTGTTGGTCGCGCTCGACGGGGAGATCGTCCTGCAGAGCGCGGCGCGAGGGGAGAGAGTCGTCGGCGCCGGTGACTTCTTCGTGGGCCCGCTGATGACCGCGCGCCGAGCGGACGAATTGGTCACTTCGGTGTTCTTCCCTGCCCACGCGGGGTCGGTTGCGGTCGTCGAGGTGGCCAAGCGGCCGGGTGACTTCGCACTGGTCGGGGCCGTCGTCGGCCATGCGATCGTGGACGGGGTCGTCAGCGATCCAAGGGTCGCGGTGTTCGGGATGGCTGGTCGCGCGGTGCGGGTGGCGTCGGCGGAGGCCGCGCTGGTCGGCTCGACTCCGGGCCCGGAGGCGTTCGCCGCGGCAGCAGAGCGGCTGCGCGACGAGATCGAACCATGGGCCGACGCACATGCGTCCAGCGACTATCGGCGTCACGTCGCGGCGACCCTGGTCGAGCGAGCACTCGTGTCGCTGTCATGAACGAGCGCGCGGTCAGGCTCACCGTCAACGGCACGGACCGCGACGTCATCGTCGAACCTCGGGTGCTTCTCTCCGACACGCTTCGTCATCAGCTCGGGCTCACCGGCACCCATGTCGGGTGTGAACAGGGAGCGTGTGGAGCCTGCACGGTCATCATCGACGGTCGAGCCCAGCGGTCTTGTCTGGTGCTGACCGTCCAGGCCAGTGACACGTCGATCGAGACCATCGAGGGGGTGGCCAGCGACGGGGTCGACCACGTCGTGCAAGTGGCGATGCATGAACAACACGGTCTCCAGTGCGGGTTCTGCACGCCAGGAATCGTGATGTCCCTGGTCGCTGCTCACCGAGCAGGGATCGATGGTGCGACCGCAAAGCACGAGGTTCTCGACGGGCATCTGTGTCGCTGTACCGGTTACGTGAACATCCGGGCCGCGATCGATGCCGCGTGGGAAGCGGCCGGTGGCGGTCGATGAGACCTCCACTGGTCGGGCAGCGCGTTCCGCGAGTCAACGACCACGGCCCCCTGCACGGAACCGGCCGCTACGTCGACGACATCGAGCTGCCCGACATGGTCCACGCCGCGATCGTGCGTAGCCCTGTTGCCCACGGGCAGCTGACCTCCTTCGATGCAGGTGTCCAGGGCGCGGGCGTGACCGTGCTCGGTCCGGACCAGCTCCGGTCCCACATCCGCGGCGACCTGCCGGTGCTGTGGACGCTCGGTGATCAACAGCAGCACGCGACACCGGTCGTCGACGAGCACCTTCGGTACGTCGGCCAGCCGGTCGGCGTGGTCATCGCCGACTCCTGCTACCTGGCCGAAGATGCCATCGAGGCGGTCGAGCTGGGCATCGACGAGCTCGACCCCGTCGTTGGATTGGCCGAGGCGACGGCGGCCGATTCGCCGTTGTTGTATCCCGAGCTCGGTAGCAACGTGCTCGCCACCTTCGAGGCCGGCGACACCGAAGCGCACACCGACGCCGTGTTTGCAGGCGCCGATCGAGTGTTCCACACGACGTTGCGGATCGGTCGGGTCCACGGACTCGCCATCGAGGCCAGGGGCATCGTGGCCGTCCCCGAGCCACGAGGAAAGCTCACGATCTACACGTCGACGCAGACACCTCATGCCGTGCGTGATTCGGTCTGTGAGGTCTTGGGCCTCGCCCAGAGCGCGGTGCGCGTTATCGCTCCCGACGTCGGAGGTGGGTTCGGTCTCAAGGACCACATCTACGAAGACGAGGTCATGGTTGCGATTGCCGCCCTCGAGCGGGGGCGGCCGGTGAAGTGGATCGAGGACCGGTTCGAGTCACTGCTCGCCACGACCCATGCACGAGACGAGATGCACGAGGTCGATGTGGCCGTCGACGACGACGGGACGCTCAAGGGCCTACGAGTTCGGGCCCGGCGCAACGTCGGCGCTCGCCTGGCGGTCTTCGGTGGGGGTCCGCTCTTCACCGCTCTCGGTGTCGCACCCGGGCCGTACCGGTGGGAAGCGGTGCAGTGCGTCGGTCAGCTCGTCGCGACCAACACCATGTCGACGGGTGCGTACCGCGGGTTCGGTCAGACCCAGGCCGCGTTCATCAGGGAACGCGCTGTCGACCTGGTCGCAGCCGAGCTCGGTCATGATCCGGTCGAGCTGCGGGCGCGGAACATGATCGCACCCGACGAGCTGCCCTATCAGATGCGGACGATGATCCAATTCGACAACGGTGACTACGAAGCGGCTCTGAGACGAGCGAGCGCGTTGATCAGCGAGGGCCCACCTCCTCCCGACGACGGTCGAGCTCGTGGTGTCGGGTACTGCAGCTACGTACAGATGGCCGGGATCGGGCCCAGCACATTGAACGAGCTCATCGGGCTGAGCATCGGTGGTTTCGAGAGCGCCACGGTACGCGTCGAGCCGGATGGCTCGGTGCGGGTGGCAACAGGCGTTTCTCCGCACGGACAGGGACTGGAGACCACGATTCCCCAACTGGTCGCCGACGAGCTCGGTGTGGATCTGGAGACCATCGAGCTCATCCACGGCGACACCGATACGACGCCCTACTCGGCGTACGGCACAGCCGCCTCCCGGTCGTTGGCGGTCGGTGGCGGAGCAACGGTCGTCGCCACCCAGCGGCTTGCCGACAAGATCAAGACCGTTGCTGCCGAGATGCTCGAGGCCAGCGCCGCGGACATCGAGCTCAGCGACGATCGCGCCAAGGTGGTCGGCACCGATGTCGGTGTGACGATCGGCGAGGTCGCCCGGCGCGCATGGCAGGGGTTTCGGCTTCCCGAAGGCACCGAGCCCGGGTTGGTGGCTTCGTACTCGTATGACCCGCTCAGCGCAACGTTCTCCTATGCCACGCATGCATGCAGGGTTGCCGTCGACACGGGGACCGGCGAGGTCCGCGTCGAGGACTACGTGGTCGTACACGACTGCGGGAAGATCGTGAACCCGACGATCGTGGAGGGGCAGATCCATGGCGGAGTCGCCCAGGGCCTGGGGGCCGCGCTCATGGAGGAGGTCTTCTACGACGACCAGGGGCAGCCGTTGTCGTCGACGATGCTCGACTATCACGTGCCTGCCAGCGCGTCGATGCCCGACATCCGAATCGAGCACATGGAGATTCCGAGCCCCTTCACGCCCGGCGGGATGAAGGGCATGGGCGAGGGAGGCACGAACGGCGCCTACGCAGCGGTGGTCAATGCTGTGTGCGCAGCGTTGCCCGGCGTCGATTGGACGGAGCTGACGACTCCGCTGTCGCCGAGCCGAATCTGGGAGGCTTTCCATGGGCAGTCCTGACTACGAGCGCATACGGGTGCTGTACCCGGACGTGTTCGGCTTCGCTCGGGGGAAGTACGTCCCGATCGCCGCGGCCACCGGGCAGATGAACTTCTCGATCGCCATCTTCGGCGTCGGCTACGACCGGGCGCTGATCCCGGCCCCTGGGGCCGACGTGCTCCACGGCTTGGGTGACATGACTGCCGTGTATGACCTCGAGAAGGTTCGGCCGTGGTGGCAGGCTGGCACCGGTGTCGTCATCGCCGACCTGTTGCAGAACGGCGCTCCTCTCGAGATCTCACCGAGACACGCGCTCGTCAAGGCCGTGGATGACCTCGCGGCCGCCGGTGTCGTGGCCAGGGTCGGCATCGAGATCGAGGCCTACGTGCTGCAGCCCGATGGCCGTGGTGGTCGGGAGCCGTGGGACACGCCGAGCGCCTACTGCTACGGAACCGGCCCGTTGGTCGACCCGATCGGGCTGTTGGACGAGATCATGGCGGCCGCGACGGCCAGCGGCATTGCCCTGGAGACGACGGCCAGTGAGTACGACAGCCCACAGTTCGAGCTGACGATCGAACACGACGACCCGCTCACCGCGATCGACCACACGTTCTTGTTGAAGCTCCTGTGCCGGGAAGCGGCAACGAGACACGGACTGATGCTGACCTTCCTGGGCAGGCCATTCGGGGATCGTGGCGGCAACGGCCTCCACGTGAACATCAGCTTCCAGGACGACTCCGGCGAGCACCTGTTCTGCGATCCCGGCGCCGAGGATGGACTCTCGGCGATGGCCCGTCACGGCATTGGCGGCATGCTCGGGCATCATGAGGCTCTCGCTGCGCTCTGTGCCCCGACGGTCAACGCGTACAAGCGACTTCGTCCCGGCCAGCTGTCCGGATACTGGGCGAACTGGGGCTACGACCATCGCGCCGTGGCCGTTCGGGTTCCGAGCGCCCGCGGGCCGGGAACACGCTTGGAGAGTCGTCTGCCCGATGGTGCCGCCAATCCCTATGTGGCGACGGCGGCGCTGTTGCAGGCGTCGCTCTTGGGCGTGAGAGACCAGGTTCAGCCGCCTCCCCACGAGGAGGGCGACGGCCTGGAGACCGCCAACACCGAACGCTGTTCGCCCGAGAACCTGAGCCTGGCCCTGGACGCCCTCGAAGCGGACATCCCCCTCACCGAGGCGGTGGGCTCGGCGCTGGTTGCCAATTTCGTCGCCATGAAGCGCGAGGAGTGGCGCCGGTTCTCCGAGGCGGTCACCGACTGGGAGCTCGACGAGTACTTGACGTACCACTAGATCGGCTGTCCATCCGGCCCAGGGTCACTGCGGTCTCCGCGCCACCGTCGACGATGAGGTTGACGCCGTTCACCCAAGAGGCTGCGCGCCCGACCAGGAATGCCACGGGTGCGGCAATTTCTCCGGGGTGGCCCTCGCGACCGCCTGCGTACGAGCGGAGCTCGGCGAGTCGCGAGGCGTCCATGGTGGCGTAGAAGTCCTCGAGAATTGGCGTGTACACCGCACCCGGGCTGACCGCGTTGACCCGGATCCTGCGGTCCACATGTTGGGTGGCCAGCGCCATCGTGTACACCGTGACTGCTTCCTTGCTCAGGTAGTAGGCCTCCACCGGGTCGAGACCCAGTCGGGCCGATGCGGCGAGCCCCTCGGCCATGGTCGGAGTGGCCAACAGCTCCTTGATGACATCGATGCGCGCCGGCCAGCCGGTGCCCGCGCAGGACGCGATGTTCACCACCGAGCCCCCGTCCTCGATTCGAGGCAGCAGGCGGGTCGTGAGGTGGCGAAGGCCGAACAGGTTCACGGCCATGATCTCGTCCGGCGTACGGGTCGTCGGGAGGCCCGCTGCATTGCAGACGGCGTGAATCCGTCCCTGGAGTCGCGCCACGAGCGCGTCGATGCTCGTGGGCCGGTTCAGGTCGCAGAGGAGGAACTCGTCGATCGGGAAGTCGGGCTCGTTGATGTCGAGGCCGACGACCGCGGCACCCTCGGCTGCCAGCAGCTGCGTGACCGCGCGACCGATACCCGACGCGCACCCGG
>JAOTZB010000269.1 GCA_029861625.1 Acidimicrobiia bacterium | reverse complement strand
GCATGGGGGTCTCCCGCGACCTCGGCTTCAGCGCGGCTGAGCGCTCCGAGAACCTGCGGCGCGTCTCCGAGGTGGCCCGCCTGGTCAACAATCAGGGCATCATCGCCATCGCCGCCCTGGTTGCACCCGAGCACGAGGTGCGCCGGCGCTCGCGCGAGCTGGTCGGCACCGACCGTTACGTCGAGGTCTTCGTCGACACACCGGTCGAGGCGTGCCGCGAGCGCGACCAGACCGGGCTCTACGAGCTGGCCGACAAGGGCGAGATCCCCGACTTCCCCGGCGTGTCGGCCGACTACGAGCGACCGACCGACATGGACCTGCGCCTCGATCTCTCGACCCAGACGGTCGACGACTCCATCGGGCAGATCCTGCGACTGCTCGGCGACCGCGGCTTCCTCCGAGGCCCCAGCAGCCTCTGAGATCGGGACGCGGGTCAGTCGACCTCGCGCCCGATCTGGGGAAAGGCGTCGAAGTAGAATGAGTACCGCTCGTACAGCGCCTCGGGGTCGACCCCGATCTGGCCCCGGAGGTCGTAGACGATGCGGCCGTCCTTGCCCCTCGGGTTGCCGGCCACGTAGGCCGCCAGCTGCGCCCGAGCGGTGTCGCTGACGCTCATGCCGGCAGTGGTGAGCACCCGTTCGGCCATGGCCAGGTCGTCGGCCATGAACTCGCCGAACTCGACGTCGACTCGTCGGTCGGTGGGGATGAGGTGAGCGTCGCGCACGGCGGCCCGTAGAAGTCGCTCGATGCGGTCGATCCAGTACGCGGTGAGCTCGTCGAGTGCCACCTCGGTGCGCCGCACCCGATCGCCGTAGCCGAGCATGGTGACCGCCGACTGGAGCACGGCCACCGGATCGCGCAACGTGAACGCGATCGTCGCGTCGGGGAAGGTGTGCAGCAACGCCGGGATCTGCTCGAGGTGCTGGGGTGTCTTCAACACCCAGCGTCGGGGTCCCCGCAGGTAGCTCAGCACCTGGAGCTCCTTACGCAGGAACGCGTAGTGCACCCGCTGGTCGAGGCCGAGGTAGTGGTCACGCCACTGCGGCACCCGTGCGTGCCACTCGAGCGTGTAGGCGCAGAAGTCCAGATCGACCAGCTCGCAGTCCTCTTCGATGCCGTGCGGGGGCCGGTCGTGCATCAACGACACGATCGGCGAGTTGGCGATCGTCATCTCGTGGGTGGCCAGGCAGCGGGTATAGCGCGGGTCGACGCCGTCGCGTCCCGGCCCGTCGCCGATCACAGGGATGGGTTCTTGCACCTCCCACCACGGCATCGAGCGGAACCGTTCGTCGGCGGCGAGGAGGTTGACGAGGTGGGTGGTGCCCGAGCGGGGCAGACCGACGACGATCACCGGCGGCTCGAGCTCGATGTCGAGGGCCTCGGGATGGCGACGGACGAAGTCCTCGAAGCGCAGTCGGGCCTGCAGGCACCCGACCAGGCGCTGGCGGACCACCATACGGCCGATACCGGACAGGCCCTCGTCGGCCTCGAGCGCACCGACCTGGGCGGCCAAGCGCTCGTACACGGTCTGGTCGTCGATCGACTCGAGACCGGTTGTCCGCTGGGCCTCGGCGATGATGCCGTCGACATCGAGGTCGATCTCCAGCTTCGAGCCGAAGTCGAACACTGCCTGCTCGTCAGCGGTGCGCTGCGGGTCACGCAGGTCGTCGATACGGACCTCCTGCACCAGGGCACCTTCCAGTCGCGGGCACGGGACCTTGACGGTGGCCTTTGTAGTCGACGGTGGCCATCACCGACACGAAGACCGTTCGTCGAGACGAGGGGCAACGGCGGGTGCAGGGACGTTCGCCTCTACCGCGACGAGTGCTCGGCTGGTGACGTGAAGGGCACGTTGCGGTCGTCACGTCGCGGCGGCACGAGAACCGGAAGATGTCGAGGAGGCGAGCGATGGCAGGCAAGGCGAAGAAGGACGACAAGGACGGCAAGGGCGGCAAGAAAGACGACAAGGAGACGAAGCAACAGAGCTCGATCGAGGTGGCGGAGCGACCGGAGGTGGTCGAACCGTGGAGCTGGTTCGGCGACTGGTTCACGCAGTGGCCGCCACCGTTCGGTCGCCTTCCGGAGGCGTTCGGTCGGCCGATGGCGGGTGCGGAGTCGATAAGGGTCGAGCAGTTCCTCGAGGACGGCGACGTCGTGATCCGGGCTGAGCTCCCGGGTGTGGATCCTGACGAGGACATCGACGTGTCGATCGTGGGCGATCGACTGACGATCTCCGCTCAGCGCGAGCAGCGTGAGGAGTCGAAGGACGACGAGGGGTTCAGGTCCGAGTTCCACTACGGGTCGTTCCGGCGGGTGATGTCGCTGCCGTCCGGTACCGCCGCCGATGATGTCGAGGCGAGCTACCACGACGGGATCCTCGAGGTGCGGGTGCCGGTCAAGCAAGCCGATGAGGCGAGCACGAAGATCCCGGTCGGTCGTCGGACCTGATACCGCTCGCCGCCACCGGCGCACGGTGCCGTCGCCGACGCTGAGTCACCGACCGGAATCGCCAGCTGGCCCATCGGGGCTCGGCGCCGCCCCGGCGAGCTCGGGTTCGTGCTCGAAGAGATGGGCGTTGTGCAAGAAGCCGTGGACGCTGAAGGGCTTGACCGCTTCGTCGTGGCGCGGTGGGAACACGAGAGAGGTGGCCACGGCACCCATGAGGCACATGATCCCGGCGATGGTGAAGGCCACGGGGAAGTCGCCGTTGTCGCCCATCCATCCGCCGAGGATGGGGAAGATGATCCCGCCGGCGCCGTAGGACAGGAACACCCAGGGGTAATTGTCCGAGACGGTGCTGTTGCCGAACTCGTCGGCGGTCAGCGCCGGGAAGAGCGCGAAGTTCCCGCCGAAGTTGAATCCCACCAGGGCGGCCGCCAGGTAGAGCGTGTACTCAGACGATGCCAAGGTCGTGAACAACAGGAGAAACACCCCCTGGGTCGCCGTCATCACCACCACCGAGTGCTTCCGTCCGATCCGGTCGCTGACGGTGCCCCACACGAGGCGACCGACGCCGTTGGCGATGCTGAAGAACACGGCCATGGCTGTGCCGGCGACGGCGTCGGCGTGCTCCTCCGAGAGGCCGCCGCCCATGAGGGCCTCGACGCCGTACAGCTTCATCACGCCGATGGCCATCAGTCCCGCGCCGGCACTCACCATGAAGGTCAGGGAGATGAGATGGAACTGGGGTGTCCTGCGCATCTCGGCGGGGGTGAACTGCTCGGCCCCCGTGCCGGGCTGGCCCGGCGGTGTGAACCCGGCTGGTCGCCAACCCCTGGGCGGCATCCTCATCGTGGTGCTGCCCAGCGCCACGATCACCGTGAACGCGATGCCATAGAGCAGGAACGTGCCATCGAGGCCGATGCGGTCGATGAGATCGCCCCATGCGCCCGCCAGCTTGATCCAACCCATCGCGCCAAAGCCGAAACCGGCGACAGCGACGCCTGAGATCATGCCCTTGTGGTCGGGAAACCAACGCATCCCGACCGCGATGGGCACGACATAGGCCAAACCGATCCCCGTGCCCCCGACGAGACCGACACCGATGAGCACCGCCGCGAACTCACTGCCGCCCCCGATGGCAGCGATGGCGTACCCGGCTCCCAACGTCAGCCCACCTGCGAGCGACAATCGTTGGGGTCCCCAGGTGTGTAGTTGCCTGCCGGCGAACACCATCACCACGGCGAAGACCGCGAGCCCGGTCGAGAACACCACTTGTGTCTGGACCTTGGACCATCCCTCGTCCTGCAGCGGGATGGTGAAGACCGGCCAGGCATAGATCGCCCCCAGACACATCTGGATGGCGATGGCCCCGATGGCGATGACCCATCGGTGGGTGGCAAGCATGGCGCGACTCGGTTGGTGGTCAGCAGTGGTCGGGCCGACGGTACGTACGACCATCGGCCAGGCACCAGGGACGTTTGGCCCCCAAAGGACGCGCCGGGTGAATCACGGCAGGACCACAGCGGTGTCGCCTCGAGCCCAGTGGCACGTGACCTGGGCCCTTGTCGTGGAGCGGGTGACGCATTGGGAATCGAGGCAGAGGACATTCGGGGCGGGTAGTACCCGGCGGATGTCGCCAGTGTCCTGGCACTTGGTCCGGACGCCGCTAGCCTTACTTCAACACCAAAGTAAGGAGTCGTCATGGATGCTGCGGCGAAGCTCACATCGAAGGGACAGGTGACCGTCCCGAAGGCTGTCCGGGACGCGCTCGGCCTGGAAGAAGGTGACGAGCTCGTGTTCCACGTCGAGGGCAACCGGGCCGTGCTGGCCAAGACGCCGGACTTCCTGTCGCTGGCGGGAGCGGTCGCGGTGCCGGCGGCCAAGCGCAACGTCGCTTGGGATGACGTGGTCCGCAAGACCCGTGCTTCCCGTGCGGCGAAGCGCCGGTGAGCGCGTTCGTCGACACCAACATCCTCGTCCGACACCTCACGGGCGATCCGCCCGATATGGCGGCGAGGGCGACGGCCTATCTCTCGACGGCCACCGAGCTGTACCTGACGGATCTGGTGGTGGCCGAGACCGTCTATGTCCTGGAGTCGTTCTACGAGGTCGAACGGCCCCTGGTCGCAGAGTACGCCCGGTCGCTGATCGGCTTCGACGCCATCGTCGCCGTCGACCCGGCGCTGCTCCTTCGAGCGACCGAGGTGTACGAGGTCGACCGCCTGGACTTCGCCGAGGCCTACCTGGTCGCCTGCGCCGAGACCACCGGAGTCGGCGCCGTCGCGACGTTCGACCAGTCGGTAGACCGTGTCTCGACCGTCGAGCGAATCGAGCCGCCCTCGGCGCAGAGGTGACCGCGTCAGCGAGAGCAAGGGTCCAAGGGTCAAGGTCACGTTGGGGTCACGCCGCTCACCGCGGCAGGACTGGCCGAATCGCCCGACGGCTCGAATCCCGCACCAGGACTGGGGATTCGGAGAGAGCGGGTGACGGGAATCGAACCCGCATCATCAGCTTGGAAGGCTGGAGTTCTAGCCATTGAACTACACCCGCGGGCGCTCGCATCGTAGCGGTCGGCTGCCCGCTTCGAGGTGGGGTGGAAGCGACGGCGCACCGATACCATGTGCTGCCTGTGAGGAGCACCGTCAGCGAACTCGAGGACAACAGGGTCAAGCTTCTCGTCGAGGTCGACGAGACCGAGTTCGAGCCCGAAGTCGATGCAGCCTTTCGTCGCATCGCCTTCGAGGTCAAGCTCCCCGGTTTCCGGCCCGGCAAAGCTCCCCGCAAGATCCTCGAGGCCCGCCTCGGGGTCGGCTATGCCCGCGAAGAGGCGCTGCGTGAGTCGCTGCCCGGCTACTACGCCAACGCCGTGCGCGAGCACGATGTCGACGTCATCGCCCCACCCGAGATCGATGTCACCGATGGCCAGGAGGCCGGCACGGTCACCTTCGAGGCCGTGGTCGAGGTACGACCGATCGTCAGCGTGGCC
>JAOTZB010000268.1 GCA_029861625.1 Acidimicrobiia bacterium | reverse complement strand
GTACGACGCGCCGGCCGACCGCATCGAGCTGGTCACACCGGGCGTCGAGCACGCGCTGTTCTCACCCGGCGATCGCCAGGGCGCCCGCGCCGCGCTGCGGTTCGGTGCCGGCCCGATCGTGTTGTTCGTGGGGCGCATCCAGCCGCTCAAGGGCGTCGACGTCGCGGTGCAGGCGTTCGCGACGCTCGACGCACCCGACGCCACTCTCGTCATCGTCGGCGGTGCGTCGGGGGTCGACGGCGACGCCGAGGTCGCACGCATCCACGCGCTCGCGGCCGAGCTCGGTGTGATCGACCGCATCATCTTCGTGCCACCCCAGCCCCACCATCTGCTCAGCACCTACTACCGGGCCGCCGACGTGTGCCTGGTGCCGAGCCGCAGCGAGTCGTTCGGTCTCGTCGCACTCGAGGCCGCGGCCTGTGGCATACCGGTCGTCGCCGCGGCCGTCGGCGGTCTCCGGACACTGGTCGACCACGGTCGCACCGGATTCCTGGTCGATGGCCGCGACCCGCACGTCTACGGCGCGTATCTCACCGAGATCCTCGAGAACCCGTTCATGGCCGCCGAGATGGCGCTCGACGCCGCGGAGCGGGCCCGTCTTTACACGTGGACCTCGACTGCTGCCGGGCTCGGCGAGACCTATCGCCAGCTCGCCGCTCGTGTGCCGGTCGACTGCCACTGAGCGCGCGTGCAATGACCATCCCGCCGCCGTCGCCCCGGGCGCGTCACGCCGCCGTGACCCTCATCGACGATTGGCTCTCGCGTGAGGCGGCGGAGAACCCGGCGATCGCCGGCGTCGAACCCGGCGGCACCGATGAGTGCCGGTGGATCGTCCGACTCCGTGGAGACGAGAAGGCGTCGTTCGCCGTCTGGTTCACGCTGGGGCAGCGCACGCTTCGCTACGAGACCTACATGTCTCCATCGCCGGCGCAGAACCGCGAGGCGGTCTTCGAGTACCTGCTCGCTCGCAATCACAAGTTCTACGGTGCGGCGTTCGAGATCGGCGAGGAGGACGGCATCTTCCTCGCCGGCCAGCTCGCGATCGAGGCGATCACCGAAGCCGACCTCGACCGAGCGCTCGGCTCGCTCTACGCCTACACCGAAGCAACGTTTCCGGCCATTCTTCGCATCGGCTTCGGGCGACCGCCCCGACCGGCTCAGTGATTTTCATTGCTTTTGATGCATTTCGGTGGTTATCATGTTGCAGGTCGTGAGGGGAGCTCCACGTGACGCTCGTTCGGGGAAGTGCGGGTCCTCGTGGGGCACCCCTCCGACTCGTCCCGTCGGCAGTGTCCACCGTTGCCGAGAACCGGCGATTCGGTCTCGACACGGACCCAGTCGTTTGTTTGCAGTCGTGTTACGCTTCGACCCCGAATGGTTGCTGGCACGTCGTCGCGACGTCACCTCCTCATCTGGCTGCTGTTGGTGGCAGTCCTCGCGACGGTCATCCCGGCCGCGACCGCACAGACCGACGCCATCGACGCCACACGCGATGAGCGCGAAGCGCTTCGTCGCGAGAAGGCCGAGCAGGCCGCTCAGCTCGACCCACTGCTCGCCCAGGACCTCGAGCTCGAGCAGGCGGTCGCCGACCTCGACGCGCTGATCCAGCTGCAAGAGGCCAAGCTCGACGCGACCCGACAGGCCATCGTCGCCGCCGAGGCAGCAGTCGCGGCCGCCGAGGCGAGGGTCGCCCAGATGCAGGCCACGATCGCCGACCTACGTGAGCTGGCTCGGCTCCAGGCCATCGAGGCGTACGTGAAACCGAACGGCGACGTCGTCCAACAGGTGCTCACCGCAGCCGACCTCACCACCGCAGCTCGTCGGCGCGCCCTGTTGCGCAGCGTGAACACCAGCCAGGCCGACCTGCTCGACCAGCTCCGGGCGGCCGAGGAGGACCTTGCCGACGCCGAGGCCGACGCCGAAGCGGCGCTCGCCGACGTGGAATCCCGACGCGACGACGAGGAAGGCCAGCTCGCCGACATCGAGTCCACCCGTGTCGACCAGCTCCGGCTCAAGTCCGCGCTCGAGGAGCGCATCGCCGAGTTCCACGCCGAGATCGACGCCTTGGCCGCCGAGGAAGACGAGCTCACCGCCCGGCTCACCTCGTTGATCGCCCAGGAGGAGGCGCGCATTCGAGCCGAAGAAGAGGCCCGCCGGCGAGCAGAACAGGAACGCCTCCTCGCCGAGCAGACCCAGGTGCCCGACGACAGTGGCGCCGGGCCCCAACCCACACCCGAGCTCCCCGATCCCCTCCCGGCTCCCGAATCGGCCACGGGGCTGATCTGGCCCGCCAACGGCATCGTCACGTCACCGTTCGGGCTGCGCTGGGGCCGAATCCACCGAGGTATCGACATCAACGCACCGGCCGGTTCGCCGATCGTCGCGGCCAAGGCCGGCAGCGTCGTGTTCGCCGGCGACAACGGCGGTTTCGGGCTCAACGTGATCATCGATCACGGCGGCGGATTCGCAACGGTCTACGCCCACCTGTCGAGCATCTCGGTGAGCGAGGGTCAGTCGGTGGGCCAGGGTCAGTCGCTCGGCGGCTCGGGCTGTACCGGCAGCTGCACCGGTGACCACCTGCACTTCGAGACCCGTGTCAACGGGGTCGCGCAGGACCCGATGCTGTTCCTTTCGTGAGCGGAACCTCTCCGTGAGCAGGGTCCGGATCCAGTTCATCGGTGGCGGCAAGATGGCCGAGGCGCTGGTCGGCGGGCTCATCGCGGCCGACTGGGCTCGGCCCGAGGAGATCGCCGTCGTCGAACGCTACGAGTCACGACGCGACGAGCTGGCCGAGCGGTTCCCCGACATCCATCTGCTCACCGGGCCTCGGGCGAACACGGCGACGCTCATCGCCGTGAAACCCCAGGACATCGACGCCGCGCTCGCGTCGCTCTCGGGGCTCGGCCCCCGACGGGTGCTGTCGATTGCCGCGGGAACGACCATCGCGACCCTCGAGCGGGCGCTCGACGACGGCACGGCCGTCGTCCGCAGCATGCCGAACACGCCGGCGCTGGTCGGCGAGGCCGCATCAGCGATCGCGCCCGGCCGGCACGCCTCCGACGACGACCTGGCCTGGGGGCGCTCGATCCTCGAGTCGGTCGGTGTGGTCGTCACCGTCGACGAGGCCGATCTCGACGCCGTCACCGGTCTGTCCGGCTCGGGGCCCGCCTATGTGTTCGCGTTTGCCGAGGCGCTCGCGGTCGCCGGCGAACGGGCCGGGCTCGACCCGGGCGTGGCGGTCCTGCTCGCGAACCAGACCATCGTCGGGAGCGCGAAGCTCCTGGCCGATAGCGACGACGACGCCGCGCAGCTCCGGCGGAATGTCACCTCGCCTGGTGGCACCACGGCCGAGGGTTTGGCCGTGCTCGAGGCCGAAGGTTTCGCCGAACTGGTGGCCGATGCGGTCGCGGCAGCCACGAAGCGCTCGCGCGACCTCGGCTCCGCCTGACGCCGTCGAAGTGCCCGGGGACGAATCGCTTGGCCGACGCCTCGCGCGACGCGTACACTTTTGTGGCCACTTCACCGAAGGCGGGGTCGAACAGTGGTCGAGACGAACGTCCGTCAGTTCTGGGGCGTCGACACCGAACCGGTCGGTCGCGCCCGTGAGCTGATCGAGCTCGAGACGATGCTCGACAGCGCCGGCGGGGGTAGCGGGAGCGTCGTCGTCATCGAGGGCGAAGCCGGCATCGGCAAGTCACATCTCCTGGCCGCGGCCATGCGATCCGCCGAACGAGCCGGATTCGCCACCTTCCACGGCCGGGCCGAGGAGTTCGAGCTGGGACGACCGTTCGGCGCGTTGATCGACGCCTTCGACCTGCGATCCTCCACCCCGCCGCCCGAGTCGGACGACCTCCGACGCCTCCTCTTCGCCGACGGGCTGGGCCCGAGTATCGATGCGCAGCATTTCCGCTTCCAGATCGTCGACGCGATCGTCGACACGGTCGAACAGCTGTCGCGGGCCGGGCCCACTGCGCTGGTGCTCGACGATCTCCAATGGGCCGACCCGACAACGCTGCTGGCTCTCGGGAGCGTCGCTCGACGAGTGGGCACGCTCCCCGTCGTGGTGGTCGCAGCGACCCGGCCCTACGACCTCACGTCCGATCTCTCGCGGCTCGTCGACCGGCTGGTCGGCGACGGCCACGGTCACCTGCCGCTCGACGGTCTGGACCCCGATGCCGTGGCCGAGATCGCCACGCAGCTCGTCGGATCCCGGCCCGGGCCCCGCCTCCTGGAGCAGGCGGCCCGAGCCGGCGGCAACCCGTTCTTCCTCATCCAGCTACTGAGCAGCCTCAGAGAAGAGGGCGAGATCGTCGCCGGTGACGATGGGACCGCCGAGTATCGCGGCGAGGCCCTGCCGCGGCAGCTCCGCGCAACCGTCGAGCGTCGGCTCGGTCGGCTGTCGAATGAGGCGCACGAGGTCCTGCGCGTCGGCGCCGTCCTCGGTTCGAGCTTTCCGATCTCACCCGTCGCCGAGGTCCTCGACACGACCGTTCTCGACCTCATCAACCCCGTCCAGGAGCTGGTGGCATCGGGAATGCTGCTCGACCAGGACCGGACGCTGACGTTCCGCCACGACCTGCTTCGCTCCGCTGTCTACGAGGCCGTGCCATCTTCGACGCGCGCCGGCCTCCATCGTGCGGTCGGCCGGGCGCTGGCCACGACCGGCGCACCGGCAGTGGAGGTGGCCGAGCACTTCCTCGAGACCGCGCTGCCCGGCGACGCGCTGGCCGCGGAATGGGCGCGACAAGCAGCCGGAGAGCTGCTCACCGCCGACGCCGGGGCGGCAGTCGACCTGCTCGACAGGGCGCTCGACCTCTGTGGCGGGGTGGCCAAGTGCACAGCCGCGATCGAGGTCGATCGCGCCCGGGCGCTCGTGTGGTCCGGCCGCTTCGCCGAGGCCGAGGTCGCACTGCGAGCGACCATCGGCCACCTCGACGACGACGACGAGCTCGAGCGTCAGTCCCTCGCTGCGCTCGCCCACGTCCTCTTCGAGCAGGCCCGCTGGTCCGACCTCATCACCGAGCTCGGGCCGCTCGTCGACGACCCCGATCTGCCCGAGCTGTTCGCCGACCGCATGCGAGCTCGGCTGGCGTCGGCGTATGCCGCGATCCACGACGCCGAAGGAGCGCGGAAGCACGCGTCGGCGGTGCTCGAATCCCAGGCGAGCAGTGGCGACCCCATCGCCCGGTGCGAGGCCTACATCGCGCTCAGCATGGCCTCGGGTGGCAGCGAGGCTGCCACGACTGCCGTGGCGCATGCGCGCCGGGCCGTCGCCGAGGCGGCGCGCGATGGGACCTGGGAGGCCTATCGACGGCATCCCCACATCACCCTTGCCGCCGCGCTCAAGCGCGACGACCGGGTCGAGGCGGCGCTCACGAGCCTCGAGGAAGGGCGCCGGATCTCCGGCACGCTCATGTCGTCGTGGGACGATTCGATGT
>JAOTZB010000267.1 GCA_029861625.1 Acidimicrobiia bacterium | reverse complement strand
GATGTTGTACGTGCCGACGCCACGCGCCCCGTGACTGAAGACGTTGTCGTGGGGGCCGAAGCCGGCGTCGGGCTTGGGCCAGCCGAGCTGCCATGTCGGGCCGAGCGAGTTCGACCGCAGCGTTCGGGTCGACCAGTCCTTGCGGAAGATCAGGCCGTCGAGCTGGCCTGCGGTCAGGAACTGGCCGACGGTCTGCGCCGGGGAGGCCACCATGGCCTCGATCCGTGCGTACGCGTCGAGGCCGGAAACCGATGCGTTCTCGAACAACCCCCAGGCGCTGTACGTGCGTGCGACGAGTGGAGCCTCCGCCTCGGTGAACCACTGGTGGCCGAGCCCGTCGTAGTCGAGCGTGGCGGTGCGGAAGAGGTCGGTCGCCGCGAAGTCGGCGCTGCCCTCGATGAGCCAGTCGGGCGGCGGGAGCTGAGCGGTCTGCCAGATGAACTGCATGCAGTGGAACAGCTCGTGGGCGAAGGCCCACCGGAGCTGATCGTCGGACGGTGCGGCCCCGAGGAAGCCGGCGTGGACCGAGATCACGCAGGTCCGGGGGTCGTTGTCCTTCGGCAGTGCGTCAATCTGCTTCAGGGGAAGGTCGGTCTTCGCCAGCTCGATCCCGAACGACGGATGACCGGGAAGCCGCTGGTTCCACGCCTCCTGGACCCCGCCGAGCAGCGCGGCGAGCGCGTCGACGTCGGTCGTGGTCGCGGGAGGACCGCTGTGTCGGAGACCGCTCGGCCCGGGCGTTGGGTCATCGGCCGGGTCGTCGTCGATCTCGGATTCCTCCGGAGCGATCTCGATCGTGCCATCGGCGGCGATGGTGGCGATCACGGTGCCGGCGTCGAGGTGTTCGTCGACCACGAGCTGTTGTTCGGGCGTCAGCTGGTCGCGGAACGCGCGGATGAGCAGCAGGGTGTAGGTCTCGCCGAGGGCCTCGCCGGGCGGCAGGTCGGTGGGAGTCGTGCCGGGCATACCGTCGACGAGCAGCCCGAAGGCATCGACGGCGTGCTGGGGTGTCGGTTCGCCGGCCTCGTCGATGTCGAGTGCCAGTTCCTCGGTCCGTGTCGCGGGCCGCCACTCGGGTGCCTCGAGGTCGCTGAGGACGGGCAGATCGGGCTCGTCGGCGACGGTCGTCGCCTCGTCCGTCGTCTCGGCCGGCTCCGGGCTCGGTGTGGGCAGCGTCGTCGAACCGATGTCGACGCCGCTGCTGCAGGCAGCCACCGCGAGCGCAGCGAGGATCAACAACGCGAGCGTTGCCCCACGGCCATGAGCCTCCGTGAATCGGCTGCCGTTGCGAGGCATGGACCACCGCTCTCAGCGATTGGGACGGCTCGATTCCCGGAGCCGTGATCTACGCGAACTGTACCTCCGGTACCGGGGCGCCGCCGCGCACTCGGCGGCCTTCGGGCCGCGGCGTCAGCGGTCGAATCGGCCGGGGTGACCGGGGAAGTCGCGGCTGCGACCGGGGTCGCCGGGCTCGTAGTCGCCGACGCCGACGACGCGGCGGGATGCGAAGTGCCAGCCCTCGTCGAGCCGGACGAGCTCGTCGACCCAGCGACCCCAGTAGTGGAAGCTGCTGCCGTCGCCGGATCGCCGGTGGAAGGCGTACACGTGGGACTGGGCGGTGGCGAAGTCGGGGTCGTGGTCGAAGTCGATCCGCACGTTCGAGAGGTGATGGCTGGTGGCGCTGAAGGCATCGAGGAAGTCGGCGAGCCGCTCGGCGATGGCAGCTCGTCCCTCGTGCTCGCCCCAGAAGTCGCCGATCCCGTCGGGAGCGAAGAAGGCTGCCGCACCGACGGGATCGTTCGCATCGATGCGGTCGATGTAGTCGGCCATCAGACGCACGATGGACCGTTCGTCGAGCAGGCGGGCCAGCGCGGTGTCGACGATGGGCGGTGTCGGCGCGGCTGCGGGAGCAGCAGCCTGGGCCGCAGTGCCGGTCGCGGGCTCGGGCCGGGGCGCCGGTCGCACCTTCTCCACCTGTTGGGGGTCGAAGTACTCGGTCCACGCCCGGATGCGATCCTCGCGCACCGCGAACAGCCAGCAGTAGGTGTTGGTGTACGGCACGCCGGGGCGCATCTCGCCCTCGGAACGGCACGTGACGACCCATTGTTCGGGATCCTCGGTGGCGAGGATCACGATGTCGAGGAACGCGAGGCTCGCCATTCGTTGACGGGCGTCGCCGAAGCGGCGGCGCACCTCGTCGATGCCGTGGAACTCGGCCGGTCCGCCCTCGAGGGCGAACGGTGTTCTCACGGTGACATCGGGGGTGAGCAGCTCGATCCACGTGTCGATCTCACCCGCAGCGAGGCGGGCGAAGAAGCTCTCGATGAGGGCCCGGTCGGTCAGCTTGGACATGGACGCGACACTAACCGGGCCCGATTCCGCTGACCGGACGAGGTGGTCCTTCTACGGTGGGGGGCGAGGTCGTCGCCGCGCTTGCGCTATGACCTCGCTCAGACGTCGGCCTGGTAGGGCGGCGCGGGGTCGTACTGGATGTAGTGCTGGACCGTCCGGGCGTGGGCCGGGCCGTACAGCTCGCCGACGAGCCACAGCGCCATGTCGATGCCGGCCGACACGCCCTGGCTCGAGACGACGTTGCCGTCGCGCACCCAACGGGCGTCGCGGACGACGGTGACGTCGCCGCGTGCCTCGAGCCCGTCCTCGAAGCCCCAGTGGGTGGCGAGTCGCCGGCCCTTGCCGAGGCCCGACTCGTGCAGCAGCAGTGAGCCGGTGCACACGCTGGTGACCCAGTCGCAGTCGGCGCCGGTGGTGGCAAGCCAGGAGATGAGCGTCGGGTTCTCGACCTCGACCCGCGTGCCCATGCCCCCGGGCACGAGGACGACGTCGAGGTCGGGATGGTCCTCGAAGGTGTGGTCGGGCAGGACGCGGAGGCCCTTGTGGCACCGCACCGGTTCGTCGCGTTCGGCGATGGTGACGACGGTGTCGGGCTCGGTGCCGTTCGCCTCGAGCAGCATTGAGCTGGCGGTGAACACCTCCCAGGGGCCGACGAAGTCGAGCTCTTCGGCGTCGTCGAAGACGAGCAGGCCGATCGTGGTCATTGGTTGACTCCTCGGTGTGGGGTGGGGGAGAGGGTGAAGCGATCGCGGTAGGACGAGGGTGGCACGCCGAGGTGGCGGATGAACGTGCGGCGCATGGTCTCCGCGGTCCCGAAGCCGCACCGGGCGGCGACCACGTCGACACCGAGGGATTCCTGTTCGAGCGTGCGGCGGGCGGCCTCGATGCGAACCCGCTCGACATAGCGGCCGGGCGGCTCGCCGACATCGCGGGTGAAGACGCGGGTGAAGTTCCGCTCGCTCATGCCGGCCCGGGCCGCCAGGGTGGCGATCGACAGGTCGGTGGCGGGGTCGGCGTTGATGTGGTCCTGGATCTGGCGGACCGGTGCGTGGCCGGACGGTTCGCTCCACACTGCCGGTGCGAACTGCGACTGCCCGCCGGGGCGACGGAGGAACATGACGAGCCAGCGGGCGATGGTCTGGGCGGCGTCGGGGCCGAGGTCGTCCTCGACCATGGCGAGGGCGAGGTCGATGCCGGCAGTGACGCCCGCGGAGGTCCAGACGTTGCCGTGGCGGATGTAGAGCGGGTCAGGATCGACCGACACCTGCGGATACTCGTCGGCGAGGCGGCGGGCTCGGGCCCAGTGCGTGGTCGCGGTGGTGTGGTCGAGCAGCCCGGCTTCGGCCAACACGAACGCCCCGCTGCACACCGACGCGACACGGCGAGCATGCTGCGCGGCCACGGCGACCCATGCCACCAGACCCGGGTCGTCACGTTGGGCATAGACGCCGTTCCCGCCGGCGATCACCAGCGTGTCGATGTCCGATTCGGGATCGACATCGGACCAGGCCGAGTCGGCGACGAGGGTGAGACCGCTCTCGCTCGTGACCGGACCGGACTCGGGGGCGATGAGCCCGATGTCGTAGCCGGGTTCGGGCGAGTGGTGTGCATCGAGCCAGCGGTTGGCGCCTGCAAAGACCTCGTGAGGCCCGGCAGCATCGAGGATCTGTACCTCGGGGTAGCACAGGATGTGAACCGTTCGGCTGACCATGCTCTCAGCCTGGGGGAGAACCGCGTTGGCGTCAATGACAAGGAACCCACGATTTCGGCCAGGTCCCCGTGCGGTCGACGCGAGGTGCGAGAATGAACCGCGTGAGGCTGATCCATGGGTCCGACACCTACCTGACGCGCCGGCAGCGGCGGTCGCCGTGGCACCGTGTGTACTGGGGCTTTGGCGCCGTGGCGGTGGTCACCTTCGTCGGGACGGTCGGTTATGTGCTGTTGGGTCTGGACTGGTTCGACTCGCTCTACCAGACCGTCATCACGATCACCACGGTTGGTTTCGTCGAGGTGGGCGACGTCGAGGTCGATCGGGCCTATCGAACGTGGACACTGGTGCTGGTGATGGTCGGCACGGGCACTGCACTGTTGACCGTCTCGGTGCTCGTCGAGGCCGTCATCGAGGACAACCTGAACGATCGGATTCGGAGGCGACGGATGAACCGGAGAATCGAAGAGCTGACAGGCCATGTGGTCGTGGCCGGGTGGGGTCGCGTCGGTCAGGCCATCGGCGCGTTCGTCCGGCGGATGGGCCGCGAGGTCGTCGTGATCGACAGCGATCCCGATGTCGATTCCGACGGATACCTCCGAATCGTCGGCCAGGCGACGGAGGATGCCGTCTTGCTCGAAGCCGGCATCCGGCGCGCCCACTCGCTGATCGCCGCGCTGCCGAGCGACCCCGACAATCTGTACATCACCCTTTCGGCCCGGGCGTTGTGTCCCGACGCGCACATCGTGGCTCGAACGAGTCACCGCGCGAGCGAGGCGAAGTTCGTGCAGGCGGGCGCGGACCGCGTCGTGAACCCCCATGAGATCGGAGGGTCGCGCATGGGAGCGGTGGCCATGCAGCCTCACGTGGCCGAGTTCTTCGACGAGGTGTTGCACGACGACAAACACGATGTCGCGGTGATCGAGTTCACGGTGCCACCGAACTCGGCCGTGCGGGGCATGGACGTCGGCGAGCTGTCCCAGCCCGGCGACGAGCGGGCGCTCGTCGTCGCGCTGCGAAAGGGCGGAAAGGGCGACTATCAGCCGAATCCCGATCCCGGCGTCACCGTCGACGTGAGCGACGTGATCATCGCCGTCGGCTCCGCGGCGCAGCTCAAGGCCCTCGGTCGACGGGTCGGCGACGTGCGGGTGGCGAGCGGGATTCAGCTCGGCGCAGACGAGGAGTCATAGGAGCAGTCAGCACCGCCGTTCTCCGCACCGCCACGTCGGTGACGCGGGCGGAGGTTGGTGCGCTCGAGCGTCATGGGTAAAGTTGTGCTTCCACCGACGCGGGGTGGAGCAGTCTGGTAGCTCGTCGGGCTCATAACCCGAAGGTCGTAGGTTCAAATCCTACCCCCGCCACCATTTCCCTGGTCAGAGGGCCGCACTTCGGTGTGGTCCTCTTTCGC
>JAOTZB010000266.1 GCA_029861625.1 Acidimicrobiia bacterium | reverse complement strand
GCCATGCCGTCACGCAGGCCGACGTCGATCGTCAGGCCCCAGCCGAGCACGACGCTCAGGTCGAAGCTCACGGTGTAGAGACCCTGTCGGTACAGCGATGTCGAGACGATCTGTCCTTCGCCTGACCGTTCCCGGGAGAACAGCGCGGCCGAGATCATCGCCGCGCCGGCGAGCCCGGCGTTGTGGTCACCCATTCCGCCGCGCTGAAACGGTGGGTCGGCGCCCGGCGCGGTGAGCAGGTGAGCGATACCGGCGCGTGACCAGAAGGCGCCGACGTCGTACGCGGCCGTGTCGGCCGCAGGACCCTCGAGGCCGAATCCGGTGATCGCTGCGTAGACGAGGGACGGCTGACGGGAGCGGAGCGAGTCGGCGTCGAGCCCGAGCCGGCGCAGACCCGACGGGCGCACGTTCGTGATGAACACGTCGGCGCCGTCGATGAGCTCGAGCGCGATGTCGAGCCCGGCATCGAGCGTCAGGTCGAGTGCGATGCTGCGTTTGCCTCGGTTGTCCATCTCGAAGATGGGATTGGTCGGCATGTCACCGCCCAGGATCTGACGGAAGGAGCGAGCCGGATCGCCTGCAGGTGGCTCGATCTTGACGACGTCGGCTCCCCAGTCGGCGAGGATGCCCCCGGCGGCGGGGCCGGCGATCCACACCCCGAGCTCGACGACCTTCACGCCGTCCATCGGCCCGCTCATGGCTACCCCGCTCCCTCGACCCGCGACCACCACGCAGTCGAACCGATTGACCGTGATCGATGGGTCACGAGCCCCTCCGGAGGATCTCGGCCGTCGCGCTCGTCGCGATACGCGTGGCTCCGGCCGCGAGCATGGCCTTCACGTCGGCGAGCGTGCGAATCCCACCCGAGGCCTTCACTCCCCGGTCCGCGCCGACGGCCTCGCGGATCAGCGCGACGGCTGTCGGTGTTGCACCACCAGCTGGATGATGGCCCGTCGAGGTCTTCACGAAGTCGGCGCCGTTGGCGACGGCGAGTCGGGCTGCCTCCACGATCTCGTCGTTGTCGAGCGCGGCCGACTCGATGGTGACGGTCAGGAGGTGCTCACCTGCGGTCTCCCGTACCGCGGCGATGTCGCGGCCTGCACCGGCCGTGTTCCCGTCGAGGAAGCGGCCGAGATCGAGGACCATGTCGAGCTCGGTTGCGCCGTCGGCGGCGGCCGTCCCGGCCTCTGCCACCTTGGTCGATGTGGTGGTGGCGCCGAACGGGAATCCGATCACGCTGCCCAGGATGATCGCGCCGTCGGCGATGTCGGTGGCCAGCGTGATACGACCGGGATTGAGCCAGACGCTCGCACAGCCCAGATGGATAGCTGTGTTCACGGCATTGGCGACCGCAGCCGCGTTCGCGGTCGGATCGACCAGCGTGTGGTCGATCGATCCGGCCAGATTGTCCGAGCTCATGGTCATGCCTCTCGAGATGTCGGTCTCACCGTACTGCCGGTCCGTCGGGCGCTCGATACGCTGCCACGCCATGGCACCCTCAGGTCGTGATCGGTTCCGACAGGCCGCCGAGGACTTGGGTGTCGAGGTGGACATCACCGTCTACCCGGCCGGGACTCGGACCGCGCGCGATGCGGCCGCTGCCATCGGCTGCGAGGTGGCCCAGATCGTGAAGTCACTCGTGTTCATTGCCGATGACGGGCCCGTTCTCGCGCTCGTCTCGGGCGCGAACCGTCTCGACGTCGCCAAGCTCGGCGCCGCGCTGGGTGCCGGCTCGGTTCGCAAGGCCGACGCCGACGAGGTGCGGGCGGCAACCGGCTTCGCCATAGGCGGCACACCCCCGTTCGGCCATCCCGTCCTGCTGTCGACCGTGGTCGATCAGGACCTGCTGGAGCACGACGTAGTGTGGGCGGCCGCCGGCACACCGGATGCGTGCTTTCCGATCCCATCAGCACGCCTGGCCGAGCTCATCGGCACGGTCGGCGATCTCGCCGAACCACCTCCCGAGTAGACCGGAAATAGGGAGGCGGCGGGGAGCCAGGCCAGACTGTGGTCATGAGCGCAGGTGAGGGAAGAGTCGTGATCGTCACCGGTGCGGGCCGAGGGCTCGGCCGGGCCCATGCCCTCGCGTTCGCCGCTGCGGGCGCCAGCGTGATCGTCAACGACCTCGGCGTCGATCGCAACGGTTCCGGCGGGGGCAGCGAGGCGGCCCACGGGGTCGTGGAGGAGATAGTTGCCGCCGGTGGCTCGGCCGTCGCCAACGGGGCCGATGTGGCCGACTGGGAGGCCGCATCCGCGCTGATCACCCAAGCCGTCGATACCTACGGTCGCCTCGACACGCTGGTGTGCAACGCGGGGTTCCTGCGGGATCGGATGCTCGCGACGATGGGTGAGGATGAGTGGGATGCGGTCGTCCGAGTGCATCTGAAGGGACACTTCGCCCCCGCCCGTCACGCCATCGAGCACTGGCGGGGCCGGGCCAAGCGGGGTGAGTCGGTGGACGCACGGCTCGTGAACACCAGCTCGGGAGCGGGGCTCATGGGGAGCATCGGCCAGGGGAACTACGCCGCAGCCAAGGCCGCAATCGCCGCGCTCACGGTGCAGCAGGCCGCGGAGTGGGGGCGCTACGGCGTGTTGGTCAATGCCATCGCCCCCGATGCGCGGACACGGATGACCGAAGGCGTGTTCTACTCCGACGAGCCGCCCGACGGGTGGGACGAGAAGGATCCCGCCAATGCCTCGCCGCTCGTCGTTTGGCTCGGAAGTGCCGAGTGCGACGTCACCGGCCGGATGTTCGAGGTCTCCGGCGGCCGGCTCAGCGTCTGCGACGGATGGCAGCACGGGCCGGTCGCCCGCATCGGTAGGCGGCAGATGAGCGTGTCCGAAGCGGGTGAGCTCGCGCACCAGTCCATCGCGTCTGCCCCCGAACCCGCTCCGGTCTACGGCGTCGACTGACGACCCATCCGGCGCCACGTCGGTTCGCCCGATCCGAGCAGCTTCCGTACCATCACCGCTCGTGGACTTCGACGAAACGCCCGAGGAACGGTCCTTCCGTGCCGAGGCCATCGAGTTCCTCGAAGCCCACGAGGCCGAGGTGCCCGGTCACGACCTCGCGGCGTTCGCCACCGATGAGCCCGAGGCGGCGCGCGCTCATGTCGATCGGGGCAGGCGCTGGCAACGAATCAAACACGACCATGGCTGGGCCGGCTTGACCTGGCCGATCGAGCACGGCGGACGAGGGCTGAGCAGCATCCTGGCCGGGATATTCGCACAGGAGGAGAAGGCGCGCGTCGACGCTGCCGGAGTGTTCGCGGTTGGAATCGGCATGGTCGGCCCGACGCTCATCGCGCACGGAACCACCGAACAACAGCGCCGGTTCCTTCCGGCCCTGCTGCGCGGTGACGAGGTGTGGTGTCAGCTCTTCTCCGAGCCGAACGCCGGCAGCGACCTGGCGGGTCTCCGTACGACGGCAGTTCGCGACGGCGACGAATGGGTGGTGAACGGTCAGAAGGTGTGGACGTCGGGTGCCCAACACAGCGAGTGGGGGGTGTTGTTGACCCGCACCGACCTCGATGCTCCGAAGCACCGGGGAATCACCTACTTCCTGGTCGACATGCGAACGTCCGGTATCGAGGTTCGTCCGCTGCGACAGGCCACGGGGGCATCACATTTCAACGAGGTCTTCTTCGACGACGTGCGTGTGCCCCACGAGAACATCCTCGGGCAGCCGAACGCCGGTTGGGGGCCGATCTTGACGACGCTCGCGAACGAACGGTCGCTCATCGGTGGCGGAAGCGCGCGCACGGGGACCACTGAGCTCATGTCACTCGCCGAACGAGCCGACCTGCTCGCCGACCGGTGTGTTCGACAGGATCTCGCTCGGGCTCACACGAGGGCCGAGCTGTTGAGATACCTGGGCTACCGAGTTCGGACGGCCGCGAGTCGTGGCGTGATGCCGGGGCCGGAGAGCTCGGTGATGAAGCTGGCCATGTCGCACCACCTCGCTGCCACCGCCGATCTGGTGATGGCTCTGAACGGCGTGGCCGGCACGCTTGCCGGGGCCGACGCGATCGACCACGGTCGCTGGCAGGTCGAGTTCGTCGCGCAGTGGGCGAGTCGAATCGGTGGCGGGACCGACGAGATCCAGCGCAACACGATCGGGGAGAAGGTGTTGGGCCTCCCGTCCGAGCCCCGCCTCGACAAGGGCGTGGCGTTTCGTGACATCCCCACGTGAGGGGCGGCCCCCTGCGAATCCCGGACCTCCGAGCTCGAGCTCGGTCCGGCGGTCAGTTCTGCAGTTCGCTGATCATGGCGTCGATGCGGCGCCGGAACACGAGCAGCATCGCATCGATGCGTACGTCGAGGTCACGGTCGACATAGGCCGACCAGTCATTCGGACGCGATGTCATGCTGGTATTGCTGGTCGACTCGCCCAACATCGTCGCGACGAAGTCGTCGGCGACGATCTCGTCGGCTGTGGCGGCATGATGGGCCGAGATCCGGTCCTCGGCGTGGTCGACTGCGGCGTCGCTCCACGAGTCGTCGGCGCGAGCCGACTCGCACTCCGGCCGGTCCTGGTCGAAGACTGGTACGGGTGCCGGCTCGGGTTGATCGATGATCGGATTCAGCGCTCGCTCGGCGGCCGACGATTCCCGGACGGGTGTCGGGGCTCCGTCGACGGGGAGCATCAGGCGCAGCTCCGGCGGCATCTCGTCCATGAGCTCGGACCGGGACTTCGCGTTCGTCTGGGCCAGGTCGCGGTGGGAGAACAGCTCCTCGATCCACTCGTGTGCCTTGTCCTTCGACAGCTCGTGTTCGTCCATGGTTGCCCTCCTCGCGGCCGACGCGGCCCTACTCCAGAGACCCTGTCGGCACGTCGGTCCCTGTTGTTAGCGATTCGGCCACCCGCTCCTGGGGTCGGCCTCGCCATCGTCATCGTCGGGTCGGTCGGTCCTCGCTGGTTGCGACCTCGGTGTCGTCGAGGGCTCGTTCGACCGCGACGAGGGCATCGGTCGGGTCGATGTCGAGCTGGCAGGCGACTTCGGCGAAGTCGGCAGCAGCAGCAGCCAGTCGAGCCCGTCGTTCGATGACTGAGTAGGCATTCGGGGGTTCGTCCGCGACGAACGTGCCGTGACGACCGCGCCCGACGATGACGCCGCTGTACTCGAGCTCGCGGTAGGCCCGAGCGACGGTGCCGTTGGCGAGATCGAGTTGCGCAGCGAGCTGGCGGATGGTCGGCAGGCGCTGGCGGGGCCGGAGGCGCCCGGCCGAGACCTGGAGGGCGATCTGGGCGCGCAGCTGCTCGAACGGTGGGATCTTCGACTGCTGATCGATCCGAACGAACATGGCTGTTTTGTATCATTGTTCTGCTACGAAAGATAGATTCACGGCAAGATCTCGCCTTGCAATCTCGACGACAACCGTTATGTTTGTATCAATACGGAATGAACATCCGTTCCGAACTATCGAAGATGCTCGGGCGGCGACGGCTGGGCGCTGAAAGGCGTAGGCATGAAAC
>JAOTZB010000265.1 GCA_029861625.1 Acidimicrobiia bacterium | reverse complement strand
GCCGCAGTGAGCCATCAGGCGGTTCGCATGGTGTCGTTCACCGGCTCGACCGAGGTCGGCCGGGCGTTGCTCCGCAGTGCCGCCGACCGCGTGCTGAAGGTGACGATGGAGCTCGGCGGCAACGCACCCTTCATCGTCTTCGCAGACGCTGATCTCGAGGCGGCCGTCGAGGGGGCGATGACCGCCAAGATGCGGCACTCGGCCGAGACGTGCACGGCGGCGAACCGATTCTTCGTCGAGGAACCGGTGGTTGGCGAATTCACCCAACGATTCGCGCGGGCGATGGCGGCCGTCAAGGTGGGGAGCGGGTTCGATCCCGGCGTGACCTGCGGCCCCCTGATCAACGAACGAGCCGTCGAGTCGGTCGACCGCCTGGTCGGTGCGGCCGTCGGCGCCGGCGCGTCGGCGGTGCTCGGCGGCTCACCGGTGGACGGTCCGGGTTTCTTCTACGAGCCGACCGTGCTCGTCGACGTCGCACCTACCGCCGGGATCACGAGAGAAGAGATCTTCGGCCCGGTCGCACCGGTGATCAGCTTCGACGACACCGACACGATGGTCGCCCAGGCCAACGACACCGAGATGGGACTGATCGGCTACGTGTACACCGGCGACCTGGCCCGCGGGCTCGCCGTCTCGGAACGTATCGAGGCCGGGATGATCGGGCTGAACCGCGGTACGGTCTCGGATCCGGCTGCGCCGTTCGGCGGTATGAAGCAGTCGGGTCTCGGTCGCGAGGGCGGCAGCGAGGGCATTCTCGAGTTCACCGAGACGCAGTACATCAGCACCCAGTGGTGACCGCTGCCGTTCTGCGAACCAGCCGATTCACGCGGGTCAGGCACCGCTGCGGTGCGATGTCGCTGCAGGCAACCTGACGTCGAGCAGCTCGAGGTCGCGCGAACAGTGGGCGAGCGCATAGGACACGCCCGCAGGGATCACGAAGCTGTCGCCGGGCCGCAGGGCCTCGGGACCCCCTTCTGCATGGACGATGGTGACGGCGCCGTCGAGCACGACGTGCAACAACAGCTCGCCGTCGTGGGTCATCGGCCGGGTCTCCGATGCCGTCGTCGGGCGGACGACACGTAGGCCGCCGAGCCCGTCGGTGGCCTCGCCGATGCCGGTGTCTCGGTGCTCGAACCCGTCGACTTGCCACGCCTCCCAGGTCGCCTCCGCGGCTCGATGCCGAACGAACCGCTGCCCGTCGAACGTTCGGTTCGGGCGGACCTCACCGGTCGGTAGGACCAGATCGGCGTCGGTGAAGGTGTCGTGTTCGGCCGGACAACCGATCTCGATCACCTCGAGTCCCGCCGAGCTCTCGAGCACCCGATGGCGGATCCCGGGCGGCTGGAGCACGCAGTCGCCGGCCTCGAGCACGAACGGTTCACCCTGGTCCTCGTAGACCACCTTCACCCAGCCCCGGTAGCAGTAGATCAGCTGGAATCGAACGTCGTGGAAGTGCACGTAGTCCGGCACAGGGCCACCATCGGGTATGTGGATGTGTGATGCGATGAACCGACCGCCCTGCCGACCCGGGACGAGGTCGCGATACCGCATGCCCGCGCGACCGACGACCCATGACGACTCGTCGGCCAGGTGTGTGAGCACGAACGACTGCTCGACCGGCGGCACGGTCACGGGCGCGTCGGCCTCGACCAGCTCGATGCGGGTGCCGTTGGGTGCGACGAGCTCGCCGGCGCCGCCGGCGATGGCGGTGGGATCGGTACACGAGAGGCGAATGGTGCCCGGCGCCGCCTCGACGCGCCGATCGAGATGGATTCGGAGGCCATGGCCCTGCATCAGTGCCGCGGCCGGGTCGTCGGCCGGTGAGATCCGCATGAGGGTGAATCCGAGCACGTCGACGAAGAACGCGAGCGTCTCGTCGAATGGCTGCGCAGGAAGCACGACTTCGCCTGCCTGCACGTTCGGCGTCATGGGCGGAGCGTACCGAGCCGACGACGACACGTCCGGTCGATGTCGCGCCGTCACACGTTCGAGGATCGCAAATCTGGCCGCCGATAACGATTTCCACCATGATGCGAGGCGTCGCCCGTCGCCGCGGCCAGCGCCGTCGTACCGCCCGGAGGTTCCCATGGCCATCGATTTCTCGCTCTCGCCCGAGCTCGAAGACATCCGCCTGCAGGTCCGGTCGTTCATCGACGACGTGGTCAAGCCCGAAGAGTCCCGCATCGAGGGAGACGGTGCCGATGACGAGGGTCTCAGCGGCCGCGATCGGCTGAAGGCGTTGATCGGAATGCGCCAACAGGCCCAGGAGGCCGGTCTGTGGTTGCCGCAGATGCCCGAGGAGTGGGGTGGTATGGGGCTCGGCCATGTCGAGCTCGCCATGGTGCAGGCCGAGGCGGCGAAGTCGTACTACGGCCCCTGGGTGCTCAACTGCCAGGCACCCGACGAGGGCAACATGCACACGTTGTTGCACTGGGCGACGCCCGAGCAGGCCGAGAAGTACCTCAGGCCGCTCTGCGAGGGAACGGTGTGGTCGTGCTTCGCGATGACCGAGCCCGAGGTCGCCGGGTCGGACCCCACGCTCATCCAGACGTCGGCCTACCAGGATGGCGACGAGTGGGTCATCAACGGGCACAAGTGGTTCATCTCGAACGCCCGCCGGGCCAACTTCGCGATTCTCGTGTGTCGTACCGAGGAGAATCCCGACATCCCCCAGGCCGGCAACAGTGCGTTCATCGTCGACCTTCCGTCGGAGGGCTGGAACGACGTGCGCGAGATCGAGACCATGCACGGCGGGACGGGTCACAGCGAGATCGTCATCGAGGACCTCAGGGTCCACGACGATCAGATGCTGGGAGGCAGGGGTCAGGGCCACCTGCTCGGCCAGTACCGGCTCGGCCCGGCCCGGCTGGCGCACTGCATGCGCTGGATCGCCCAGGCCGAGACCGCGCTCGACATGATGGTCGACCGCTCGTTGAACCGGTTCTCCCACGGGTCGCTGCTGGCCGAGAAACAGGGCATCCAGTGGATGATCGCCGACTCGTCGATGGAGCTCTACCAGGCCAAGCTGATGGTGCTGCACGCCGCGTACAAGATCGACCGGGGCGAGGACTTCAAGGCCGAGGTCTCGATGGCGAAACACTTCGTGGCCAACATGTTGAACCGGGTGATCGATCGATCGATCCAGGTGCACGGCGCCCTCGGCTACTCGACCGACACGCCGCTGGCTCACATGTACCAGCACGCACGTTGGGCCCGATTCGCCGACGGTGCCGACGAGGTGCACCAGATGCGCATCGCCCAGCGCACCATCGCGGCCTACACCGACGAAGGCTCCACCCGCCGAGCAACGGGCAATCTCCCGATCTAGCGGACGTCGATCGGATCGGCCTATCCGGTGAAGCCGGCTTCTTTGTGGGAGCCGTCGCATAGGGGCTTGGTCGCCGACCGCCCGCAGCGACAGAGGGTGACGCGGTTACGGCTCTGCATCGGCTGACCGTCGGCACGCTCGACCGGGATGTTGCCCGAGACCCAGAGCGGCCCGTCGGTCGTGACCGAGATCTCGGCGGGCAGATCGGGCTCGATGTCCTGCTCGGCGACGGCGTAGCTGAGCGCGCCCGACGGGCACCGCTCGATCATGGCCATGGCCTGCGCCCTGACCTGGGTGTCGGCGGTCCCGCCGGCCATCTTCCAGACGTTCGTGGCCTGGTTCCCGCAGAAGCCGGCATGGACGCAGATGCTGCGATCGTCGAAGATCTCGAGACCGTCGCCGCCGAGGCTCTTGCGCCGATCCTCGTACGTTTCGGTGCCGGCGGCCTCGGTGCCGTCGAACCCGTTGTTGGCATGGGTCCCGTCGCAGTACGGCTTGTTGGCCGAGCCGCCGCAGCGGCACAGTGCATAGGCGACGCCCTCGTCGGTCACCGGGCCGGTCTTCCACGTGAGCGGTTCGCCGTGCTCGGACACGACCGGCTCCTTGGCGCGAAGCGGGATCGAGCCCGAGACGATGTAGGGCCCGTTCGATTTCACCTGGATCGACGGCTCGCTGCTCATGAGTGCTCCTCTGCTCAGGCGCAGCGTTGCATACCGCGCCGGAATCAGACGATTCGGCGTTGGGTGGCCCAGCGGGTGAGCTCGTGGCGGCTCGACAGCTGGAGCTTGCGGAGGATGTTGCTGGCGTGGGACTCGACCGTCTTGATCGAGATCGTGAGCCGGCGGGCGATCTCCTTGTAGGTGTATCCCCGGGCCAGGAGGCGGAGGACCTCTTGCTCGCGGGCGGTGAGCTGATCGAGCTCGCTGTCGATCTGCGTCGGCGTCGTGCCGAACGCGTCGAGCACGAACCCGGCCAGCCGGGGCGAGAAGACCGCATCTCCGGACGCGACCCGCTCGATCGCCTCGACGAGGTCGTCGCCGGAGATCGCCTTGGTCACATAGCCGCGTGCGCCGGCGCGGATGACGGCGATCACGTCCTCGGCGGCGTCGGATACCGACAGCGCGAGGAATCGTACGTCGGCCTTTTCGGCGTGGACACCGTGGATCACGGCCGGTCCGCCTCCGCCCGGCAGGTGCACGTCGAGCAGCACGACGTCAGGGGTGGTTCCGATGATCACGTCGACCGCGCTCTCGACGTCCTCGGCCTCGCCGACGATCTCGACCCGGTCACCGATCTCGGCGCGGACGCCGGCGCGGACCAGGGCATGGTCGTCGACCAGCACGACGCGGATGGCGCCGGTCACGTCACCGGCTCGCTGTCGAGCTCGGTTCGGAGGGTGAGCGCGACCTCGGTGCCTTCGCCCCCGGCGGTCTCGACGACGGCCGTGCCGCCGGCCCGCTCGGTTCGGGCCACGATCGACTCGCTCAGTCCGCGCCGGTCGTCGGGCACGCTCGCTGGATCGAACCCGGAACCCTTGTCCCGCACGAAGATCTCGATCATGTCGTCGCGCGATTCGGCGTACACGTCGATGTGGTCCGCGCCCGAGTGTCGGGCGGCGTTGATCAGCGCCTCCCGCATGGAGGCGAGCACCGCTTCGAGCGATTCGTCGACGGGGCGATCGCCGACCACCACGACCTCGACCGGCACTCGGTGGAGATCCTCGACCTCGGCCGCAATGGTCTCGATCGCCCGCCGGAATCGCCTGTCGCTGGTCGCGGTGTTCCTATCGCCGTAGAGCCAGTCGCGGAGCTCACGCTCCTGGCGGCGAGCCAGGCTCATCATGGTCTGCGAGTCGTTGGGATTTCGCTGGATGAGCGCCAGGGTCTGTAGGACCGAATCGTGCAGGTGAGCGGCCACCTCCGCCCGTTCCTCGCTCCGGATGCGTCGCCGCCGCTCCTCGGACAGGTCCGAGATCAGCCGCCATACCCACGGCGCGAACAACAGGGTCAGCCCGGTGATGACGATCCCGAGCACGAGCAGGCTCTCCCACGCCTCGCCGAAATCGAGGTTCACGGTGAGCATCAACACGATGCCGGCAACGGCGAGGCCGAGGCCGGCGGCGACGCGGGCGAGGACCTGCCACCTCGCACT
>JAOTZB010000264.1 GCA_029861625.1 Acidimicrobiia bacterium | reverse complement strand
GTGCAGTCGCCGGCCGCGTAGACGCCCTTCGTCGACGTGCGCATGTGCGAGTCGACGATGATGCCGCCCGTCGAACCGAGCTTGATCCCGGCCGCGGCCGCCAGCGCGTTGTTCGGCACCTTGTGCGTCCCGATGATGGCCAGATCGGCGACGACATCGCCCTGTTCGGTTTCGACATGGGTGAGCGAACCCGTCCCACGGAACGCCGTGACCTTGTTGCCCCATTGCATGTCCACATCGAGCTCTTCCCAGTCCTTGCGAACCGGTTCGACGATCTCGGGGTCGGCAACGTCGGACATCGGCCACGGACCCGGGTCGACGATCGTCACGTCGATGTCGCGGTGTCGGAGCGCCGTGGTCATCTCCATCGCGATGAAGCCGGACTCGACGATGACGGCCGACTTCGTCGTGTCGAGGGTCTTGTCCCACTCCATTGCTCGGCGAATGTCCTTCACCCGATACAAGCCGTCGAGATCGCTCCCCGGCACGCCGGGGTCGCCGTAGAGCCAGCCGGTGGCGATCACCAATCGGTCGTAGGAGACATCGCCCTCGCCCGCGACGGTGATGGTCTTCGACGATGTGTCGATTGCCTCGACCGCCGTCTCGTAGTGGATGTCGATCCCGGTCTGTTCGTACTGCTCCTTGGTGGCGAGGAACAACCGATCGAAGGAGTCGATCTCCTTGCCGTGCACGAACGGGATGCCACACGGGCTGTACGCAACGTCGGCGAACTCGGTGTAGACGACGATCTCCGCGTCGGGGCTGGCCCCTTTGGCGGCTCCGGCTGCGCCCAGCCCGGCCGCACCGCCACCGACCACGACGATCTTCACAGCTTCATTCCTGGTCCGCCTCCCGGCGCGGTGACTCGTGCATCTGTGTCAGATCAGACACGTCCATGTCGGAAACTAAACGGTGGACGGACTGCTCGTCAACTGCCGCGAGCCCGGGCACCACCGTGCCGTCGATGATCAGCTCGGGGCCGCCACGCAAGGTGTTGGTGACATAACAGACGCGCTCGGCCATCGTGAGCAGACGGTCGAGCTCGTGCTCCTCACAACCGACCTCGGCGTCGACTCGGATCGACTCGAATCGGGGTCCGTCGTAGACCCCCGTCACGTCGACGGACAGATGGTGGAGCGGCACCGATCGCTTCCGAGCCGCGTGGGCCAGCGCGAGGGCAAAACACGACGCCACCGACGCCAACAAGAGATCGGTGGGCTGCGGACCCTGATTCGTGCCACCGACCACCGACTCGGGTTCGTCCACGGTGATGGTGAAGTCACCGACGGCGACATGGCAGAGCCAGCCGCCCTTCCAGTCGCCGCGGGCAGTCCGTTCGGATGCCACGTCACCCGACCGTCGAGCTAGTGGTGATGGTCGTGATCGTGCTCGTGGTCGTGGCCGGCCGGTCTGGCCACGAACTGCTCGCTCCGCTCGTCGATCTGGTCGATCGACAGCGGCGTCTGGCCGACGACGAGACGCTCGAGGGCAGCGAGCCAGCACTCGTAGTAGCGATAGTTCTCCACGGGTTCGCCGAGCGCTTCCCACCGGGCAATCGCCGCGATGAGCTCGGCTTGGAGGTCGGCCAGGGTGAATACCCCCGCTTCGGCGAGCGCCACGGCGATACCGAAGACCCGGCCCTCCCACGGCGCGTCGAAGACGAGCTCGCCGTTGCTCCGAGGCGGCGCACCCGGACCGTCGATGGGGAGCTGGTCGGCCAGCGCTGCGGTGTCGGACATCACGGCGCGCTGACGCGTGCGACACCGACCATCGCCTCGCGGGTCACGAGACCGGCGAGCTCCTCTTCGGACATGTCCTCGGTGCCGTCGGGCCGCTTCGGCAGTACGAAGTACCGATTCTCGGCGCTCGAGTCGCGAACGGTGATGTCGACGTCGTCGCCCAGGTCGAGGCCCATCTCGGAGAGCAACACTCGTGGTTCGCGCACGATCCTCGCGCGGTAGGCCGGATCCTTGTACCAGTTCGGCGGGAGCCCGAGGAGCGGCCACGGGTAACACGAGCACAGCGTGCACACGACGACGTTGTGGGTGGTGTCGTCGTTCTCCACCACCACGATGTGTTCGCCCTGGGGGCCGGAGAACCCGAGCTCGCCGACCGCGGCCGTGCCGTCGGTGAGCAGCCGTTCGCGGTACTCGGGGTCGACCCACGCCTTGGCGACGACCTGCGCGCCGTTCATCGGCCCGACATCGTTGACGAAGCGATTGATGAGCCCGTCGATGGCCGCCGCGTTCACGAGGCCGCGCTCGGTGAGCAGCGCTTCGAGGGCCTCGGCGCGCACCGGGGCCGGCGCGCGATCTGCACTGTGTGGGAACGCGGTCATGATCGGGCCTCCAGGTAGCTCTCGAAGCAGTCGACGTTGTTGGTTGCCCGTTCGGCGTCCGGGCCCCACAGCTCCGTCGACTCGAACGACACCGTGTACACGTGCTGTGGCTCCTCACCGGTGAAGTGCGCGGTTGCGTCCGGGAGCACGGCCGCAGGGCGGTGCGCAGTCACGACCCCGGCCCGCCCTCGGATGTATGCCGGCATACGGGTGTGGCCGCGCACATGCATGTCCTTGACCCGCACCGCGTCGCCAACGGCGAACCTCGGCTCGGCGTCGATCTCGCGGAGCGATCCCGCGCCACCTCGTTCGTAGTCGGGCTTGTTCAGCTCGACGTCGTCGGGTTCTTCGGTCTCGTTCCCGAGGATGTTCTGCGCCCGGGCGTCGACCGCGCCGGGCGGCAGCACACCGCTGTCGACGAGCAACAGCTCGGCGCACGCGAGCCAGCGGCCGTAGTAGCCGTCGCCCAGGTAGTCGAGGGGGTGCAACCGTTCGAGCGAGTGCCGGAACGCGTCGAGATTGGTGCCGGACAGACCACCCGCCATCGCACCGAGCGCGAATGCCTTCCCGTGCCACTCGGTGGAGAAGACCTGCTCATCGGGGTCGATGACCACGGTTCCCCAGCCATGCATCCCTCCCATGTCGTGAATGCCGTCCATGAGAGACTCCTTCCCAAGCCTGCCGTGGCCATTCTGTCGTTGACCGGAAATGGCTGTCAACTATCGGAGAATCGTCGAATCGGAAAGTGTATGATCTGACATGGCTTCCTCTCGGGCCGCGACTGGCGCGGCGTGGGTCGCGGCGGCCATTCAGCCCGACGATCGAGCGGACGCGAAGATCCTTCACGATGAACCCTCCCGTAGAGACGAGCGCCGCGCGCCGCACTGCGCGACGGCGGGCCCGACCGACGATGCCTCGAGAACGTTCGGCAGTGTCTCCGATGCCTGATGCCGAGCTGGAGGAGGTGGTCAACTCGATCGGGCCGAAGCTGCGTGAGCTCCGCGACGTCAACGGCTTGTCCCTGCAGCAGTTGTCCGACCGTTCCGACGTGTCGCCGGCAGCGATCCACAAGGTCGAGCAGGGCAACATGGTGCCCACGATCACGACATTGCTGAAGTTGGCCGCCGCCCTCGATCGGCCGGTCTCGTACTTCGTCGACGAAGAGGAGGCCACGCCGTCCTACGTCGTGTTCACGCCCGCCGACGACCGCAAGAAGCTCTACACCTCCCACACCGGCATCGAGCTGGCCGGAATCTCCGGCCCGTACGGTCAGTACTTCGTGGCCACCGCCATCGCCGAGGTCGCTCCCGGTGCATCGAGTGGCGACAACCCCTTGCGCCATCCGGGCGAGGAGCTCATCTTCTTGCTCTCGGGCACCCTCGAGGTCGACGTCGGCGATCAGAAGCTCCGACTCGCAATCGGCGACTCGGTTCATTTCCGTACCGACCGCGAGCACCGCTGGCGGAACCCGGGCAAGCGTCCGGCCAAGGCCGTGTGGATGGCGCTCCGCCCCGCCTAGCCGTCCGGGGAGAGATCAGGATGCGGCGAGTGCCGTGGCCTCTGCGACCACTGCCGCCTCGGCCGCATCGAATCGATCGATCTGCTCCCGAGCCGACGTCGTGAGCTGATCGGCGTGCGCCCCGTAGCGCTCGGCCATCTCGGCGACGACGGCCGGTGCCGCTCCGCCGGCCGCGGTGCGGGTGGCCACGATGTTCCTCGGACTGAGCACGGTCGCCAGTCGGTCCGGGTCGAGCCCGAGGGAGCGCCCGCAGACCTCTCGGGCCGCCTCGTCGAGCATCGTGGTGGTGATGTCGATCCCCCGCAGCCCCGAATTGCTGGCGGTTCGCACCGTGGAGCCGACGATGTGGTACGCGCTGCGATAGTCGATACCCGATTCCAGCATGACGTACTCGGCCAGGTCGGTGGCCTGGCTGAATCCGGACTCGAGCTCTTCCCACATGCGCTCCTCGTTGATGGTCAGTGTTCGGACGACGCCCGACATCAAGGCGCTGATCTTCGAGGTGAGCTCCAGCGCACGGGGTATCTCGCCGTAGGCGAAGATCAGGTTGTCGCTGCGGGCCGACGGGCTCTTCACCACGGCCAGGAAGCCGGCCAGCCGACCGATCAACACACCGCCCGCGCCCCGCACGATGGTGAGCGCATACGGGTTCCGCTTCTGGGGCATCAGCACCGACGCCCGTGTGTACGGTCCGGCGAGATCGACGTAGTCGAACTCCTGGCTGGCCCAGATCTCGAGATCCTCGGCGAGCTTCGACTGATTGGAGATCAGGCTCGTGGTGGTGGCGAGCAGGTCGATGAACGTGTCGGTCTGCCACATCGCGTCCCGGGTGTGATCGATGATGTCTCCGAAGCCGAGCAGGCTGGCGATACGGGTGCGATCGTCGAGCAGGCGACTGCCGTTCACGCACCCGGCTCCTCCCGGGCTCAGATTGACCTGATCGAGTGCCGCCGCGAGCCGTTCACCGTCCCGCAGTGCGGGCGGCACGAACGCCAGCAGGTAGTGCCCGAACGTCGACGGTTGCGCCTGCTGGAGATAGGTCTGATCGGGCATGAACACCGAGCGGTGCTCGTTCGCCACGACTGCCGTCGTGGAGGCGAACCGCCCGGCGTCGCCGATGAGCTGGGCCGTCTGGCGCCGGAGCAGGATCCGAAGTGCGACGCGCGCAGCCTCTCTTCGGGGTCGCCCGGCGTGCAGCCATCCGGCGGTGTTCCCGAGCCGTTCGGCGAACAGCCGTTCGCGCGAGTTGTAGGGTTCGCCGAAGGCGGGATCGTACGGGAAGTCCTCGGCCGCGGTGCCAAGGGCCACGAGCAGTTCGCGCAGCAGGTCGCGAGCGGCGTCTTCGGCGATGATGCCCCGATGATGAAGATCGAGGACGTGACCGAGGTCAGCGAGATTCAACCCGGCGTGGAGCAGGGGGGCATCGGCGATCTCCCATGCAAACCCTGCGTCGATCAGTTCCTGCGCCGGTGCGTCGCTCGACGGACCGACGATGCGTGAGGTGAGAGGTGCCTGCTCTGATGGGCTCATGGGCTGGTCTGCTCCGGTGAGGTGAGAGGTGCCTGCTCTGATGGGCTCATGGGCTGGTCTGCTCCGGTGAGGTGAGAGGTGCCTGCTCTGATGGGCTGGTCTGCTCCGGTGAGGT
>JAOTZB010000263.1 GCA_029861625.1 Acidimicrobiia bacterium | reverse complement strand
CGAACACCGATGGGCTCGGGATCGACGCCCTCCGGGCCCTGTGGGCCGAAGCCGAGCGGCGGATGTACCCACTTGCCACCGTCTCCCCCGAGAAGTACGAGCGACTCATCCGTCTCGTCCGAGAAGCGGCGAACGACCTGGCCCTCGCGGAGACCGCCGACCAGCTGGCGGCTCGCTGGGCCGACGGGCCGATGCTCGTGCAGGCCGTGTCCGCCCGACTCGGGCTGTCGCTCGGCGATCTTCCCGAGCTCGATGTGGCCGGCGCGGCGTTCGCGCTCCGAGATGGCGAGATCCGGGCCCTGGAGCACGAGCGGCTCCTCGCGCAGACGATCACCGAGGCCAACGGGGCCGGCCGGGTGTGGGCCCTTCTCCACGAGCGGGGCACGCTCGAGCACGGGCTCATGGACCCGTACCAGGCGATCGAGCTCCACCTCGAGTCCGGGGCTGCCATCGTCTCGTCGGTCGAGCCGAATCCTGTCGACGGCCGGGCGAACCACGTGCTGACCGTCATCCGCCTCGATCGGGAGACGGGAGCGCCGGTCGATCTCGATCCCGGAATCGCCGAGACCCAGGAGCATCCCGACAGCGACACGTTCTCGTCATCGCGGGCCGAGCTCCGTTCGCTGATCGAGGGCTTCTGATGCCATTTTCGGACATTTCCTTTCGTAGACGGAATCTGGAACGTCTGGTATGAAGGGTGCTGTTGTCCGACCGGTCCCCCGACGGAAGGAATTACAGGATGCCAACCGCTGAAGAGGTCCGGAGCCGCATCCCCACCGCGGAGGACGCCGACCGTCTGACGAACCTGATCATCGACCTCCAGGCCCGTGGCCTCCGGATCAACACGCCGTTCGAACGCCGCCCGGGCGGCGCCGGTCCCTCCGATTCCGGCATGATCTGGATCGAAGGAACGCCGTTGACCGTTCCCGTCGATGCCAACTTCGTCGAGGGAACGCCGTTCACGCTCGAGGCCGAAGACGTCGGGTTCGGCATCTACCGCGATGGTCAAAGGGTGGCGTCGGCCGCGCCGGCCAACCGGCCGAAGTTCTACGACATGGAGACTGCCGACGGGACGCCGTACTGGCAGATCGCCCTGATGCACCTCGACTCGCTCGCCAGCACCGTGCTCCAGACCTGCGCGTACTGGGGAAACGACGACCAGTGCCGGTTCTGCGGTATCGGTGTGTCGCTCGACGCGGGTCGCACGGTCAAGGTCAAACGACCCGAGCACCTCGCCGAGGTAGCCGTGGCCGCCAAGAACCACGACGGCGCCGTCGACATCACGTTGACCACCGGATCCACCTACGGCAGGGACCGGGGCGCGCTGTACGTCGCCAAGTGCGGCCATGCGATGAAGGAAGCTTCCGGTCTGCCGGTCGAGGTGCAGTTCGAGCCGCCCGACGATCTCTCCGTCATCGACCGGGTCGCCGACCTCGGCGTCGACTCGCTCGGCATCCACGTCGAGACGTTCGACCCCGCCGTCCTCGCCCGGATCGCACCCCCGAAGGCGCGAACGGGCATCGAACGCTACTTCGAGACCTGGGAGTACGCGGTCGAACGCTTCGGCGAAGGCCAGGTGACGACGTACGTGATCCTGGGGATGGGCGAGGATCCCGACCTCGTCGTCGAGGGATGCAAGCGCGCGGTCGACATCGGCGTCTACCCGTTCATCGTGCCACTTCGACCCGTACCCGGAAGCCTCATGGCCGACGCGATCCCCCCGACGCGGGAGTACACCGACCGCATCGCCCGCCAGGTGGCCCCGTATCTCGTCGAACGGGGACTGACGGCCGACAAGGTCCAGGCCGGGTGCGCACGTTGCCAAGCGTGTTCACCGCTCGGCGCCCTCGAACAGTCGTTGCAGCTGGCCGACACCCCAGGCCGCAAGCTCATCCCCGTGATGGATGTCTCGTGACCGCCAGACGTTCGGCTCTGGCCGACAGCGCAGCATGACGGCCCGCATCAGGTGCTGGAAAGCCGGACCGACGGAGATCTCCTGCCACTTCGCGATACGCCACCGGATCTTCGTCGAGGAACAGGGAGTGATGGTGTTCACCGACATGGATCGGTGGGACGAGAATCCCTCGACCGTCCACGTCGTGGCCGCCCGAGGCGCGCAGATGGCCGGCGCCGTGCGGCTCTACCCGCTCGATGACGAGGGCCGGTGGAAAGGCGATCGACTGGCTGTGCTCCCCGATCACCGCGCGTCGTTGGTCGGCGCTCGTCTGGTCCGGTTCGCGGTCGCCACCGCGGCGGCGGCAGGCGGGATCCGGATGGAAGCCTCCGTCCAGGCACCGAACGCCCGCTTCTTCGAGCGTCTGGGTTGGTGCCGCGACGGCGACATCGGTTCCTACCACGGATTGCCCCACCAGCCCATGGCCATCGACCTCCTGGGCGTGCCGGCGATGGCCGACGAGCGGCCCGGGTCCATCGAGCTACGTCTGCCCGTGGCGCAGTCCGCCCCCAGCCCGCTCCTCGCTGTCTCGTAGCATGTCGTCGGGGCGGCGATTCACGCCCAGAGACCGGTCACGGCCTCCGTCGCGAAGTCGAGGATCTCGAGTCGATCCCCGCCGACCGAGATCGTGAGCGAGGATCCCTCGCCGATCTCGCCCACCGGTACGCACGTCAAGTCACCGGCGCCGAACAGGTCGACGCATCGTTGGGCTGTCCCCGGCTCGGTGACCACCCAGAACGCGTAGCTGGGAAACGAGATCAGCCATCGCACGAAGTCGGTGTCGACCGGTACGGGCATTCGCTCCAGATCCACATCGGCCCCCAGGCCCCGAAACTCGAGCAGCATCGCGAGCGATCCCAGGGCGCCGGCCATCGACACGTCCTTGGCGGCCACGGCAGCACCGCTTGCCGCGACGGTCGCAAGGACCCGAACATCGGCCGCGAAGCGATCGGCCTGCTCGTCGATCGAACTGAAGAACGGGAAGTCGGAGCGCATATGCCCGTCGAGAAAACAGGCGAAGAGCAGCGTGTGGCCCGGAGCCACGTTCGCCATCGACAAGACGCCGTCGGCGCTGCCGATGGCGAACGCCGAGACCGATGCGTCGCCCGGTCGTTCCGTGAGATGGCCGCCGACGATGGGCACGTCGTACATCCGTGCTGCGTCCGCCATGCCGCGCATCACCTCGCGGGTCACCTCCGCCGGCCCGACCAGCGTGTTGACGATCCCCAGCGGCACACCACCCATGGCGGCGACGTCGTTCACGTTCGCCAGCACCGCGGCGATCCCCGCTCCGTACGGGTCGGCCTGCACGAACGGAGGCGAGAGCGCCTCACCGCAGGCCACGATGTTCTGTCCGCCGATCTCGATGATCGCGCCGTCGTCGCCCGGACCGCGGATCGGATCGGACGTGTCGACGAGCACCCCGATCGAGGAGATGGACTGCTTGCCCGTGAGTCCCGTGTGCCGCCGGACCGCATCCACGATCGCATCGAGCGTGTGGCCGTGGATCTCCGGCGGTCGAGGCATCGCCGTATCGTATAGTGAACACACGATTTCGGGAGAGAGAAGATCGGCGGGATGCCGGACAGGAGATCGCCGTGACATCTTCGGCAGCTGGCAACCCACCGACCGTCGTCCTGCCGAGCCAGCTGAGCGTCGTCAACGTCGGGCTCCCGCTCTTCGAGGACGCAGTCCGCGAGCAGGGAACGCCCGTCGTCGGCGTCGACTGGCGGATCCCCGCGGGAGGCGAACCCCCGGTGGTCGCGGCACTGGCCCGACTCCTCGGCCCCCATGCGAGCACGATCGACGAAGCCAACGCCGAGGTCGTCCGTCGACTCGATGACGGCATACCCCTGCTCAGCGGCGTCGCCCCCGCCACCGGCGTCGTGCCCGGCATGAACGATCGGACGGTGCTGCACTGCGGCCCGAGCATCGCGTGGGAGGACATGTGCGATCCGCTGCGGCGATCGGTGAAGGCCACGATCGTGGCCGAGGGATGGTGCACCGACGTGACGGCCGCTGCCGACGCGGTCGAGGCGGGAGATGTCGAGCTCCGCCCGGCCAACGACCACGCCACCGTCGTGCCGATGGCTTCGGCCATCGGGCCCTCGGCCCCCGTGTACATCGTTCGCAACGAGGCCGGCTCGACCGAGGCATACGCCTCGATCAACCAGGGTTCGGGCCAGGTTCCGTGGTTCGGCGTCGACAGCGAACAGGCCATCGACTGCCTGCGATTCGTCCGCGACGCCATCGGCCCCGTGCTCGCGCAGACCATCGATGCGCTGGGTCCGTCCGACGTCTTCGCCCTGGCGAGCCAGGGAGTGCCGATGGGCGACGACGTGCACATGCGCACGCAGGCCACGACCAACCTGTTCCTGCGGGACCTCCTGCCTCATCTGGTGCGCTCCGATCACCCCGCCGCTCCCGAGGTCGCCACGTTCCTCAGCGGGAATCACCTGATGTTCCTCAACATCGCCATGGCCGCCGCGAAGTCGCTGGTGCTCTGGGCCGGCCAGGTCCCGGGCTCGAGCATCGTCACCACGATGTGTCGAAACGGCACGACCTACGGGATCCGCCTACCCGGTCGTGACGATCGCTGGTTCATCGCCGCCTCGCCACCCGTACAGGATGCGCTCTACTACCCCGGCCAGGGGCCCGAGACCAGCGCTCCCGACATCGGTGACAGCGCCGTCCTCGAGCTGGTGGGCCTGGGCGGTCCGGCCGCCGCCAACTCGCCGGCAGTGGCGGGGTTCCTCGGCGGGCGGATGGCGGACGCCATCGCCGCGACCCGCAACATGCAGCGCATCTGTGCCGGCGAGAGCAGTCGTTTCCGGCTCCCGATTCTCGACAACATCGGGACGCCGGTCGGAGTCGATGTTCGCCGGGTCGTCGAATCGGGTATCACCCCGGCGGTGAACACGGGCATCATCCATGTCTCCGACGGCTCGGGGCAGGTCGGGGCAGGCGTCGCTCGCGCCCCGGTCGAATGTTTCGTCGAGGCGCTCCTCGATCTCGATCGCTCACTCGTGTGAGCACGCGGCCCCGGCCACGACGGGCCACATCGATCGGTGACGGAGTGGAGGCTGTTCGGCGAGCGGCCGAGCGATCGTCGCTGCGGGGCCGCGTGGTCGGGTCGTTCTCGGCTGGTTCCTACCTTCGATTCGGTGAAGCGATCTTCGCGGTCGCCGACGGCAGCGTTGCCGCCGGGCCACTTCATCTCATCGTCTCGGGCTGTGCGCCGGACCTCGCCCCCGGCTCGAGCATCACGATGTCGGCTGATCGGCTTCGAGCCGACCACCTCGAGATCGATCTGACCGGTGGCCACCGCTGGCGTCCAGGGTCGTTGTCGCGGCCCGACCTGCTGACGGCCTGTTCCCATCTCGCCGCGATCGCGCCCGCGTTCGGCATCCCGACCGAGCTTCACCCGGTGTGGGTCGACGTCGAGGCTGCGCTGGTCGACGGCGACCTCGATCGGATCCGACTGATCCTCCAGGGCCGTGGCAGTGGCCTGACGCCGGTCGGCGACGACGTCCTGGCCGGCCTGATCCTCCTGGACGCACTGCTGGACCCAG
>JAOTZB010000262.1 GCA_029861625.1 Acidimicrobiia bacterium | reverse complement strand
GAAGTCGCCACAACGGGTGGTCGCGGCACTCGCCTAGTATCACTTCGATCGCACGTCAGGCCGCCAGGGGGACCCATGAGTGACGCGACCATCGAGGTGTACGAGAACGAGGAACGCCGCTTCCCGCCGAGCGCGGCGTTCGCCTCGACCGCGCTCACCGCCGACACGGCGCTGTACGACGAGGCCAACGCCGACTACGAGTCCTTCTGGGCCCGGCAGGCCCGCGAGCTGCTCCATTGGGAGACCGACTTCGACCGAACGCTCGACTGGGAGCTCCCGTTCGCGAAGTGGTTCGTCGGTGGGCGCCTGAACGTCTCCTACAACTGCCTCGACCGACACGTCGAAGCCGGGCTCGGCGATCGAGTCGCTTACCACTGGGAGGGCGAACCCGGCGACACCGTCCGGGTCACCTATCGCGAGCTGTTGGCCGAGGTCGAGCGGTTCGCCAACGTGTTGAAGAGCCTTGGGCTCGAGGCCGGTGACCGTGTGGCGATCTACATGCCGATGGTGCTCGAGCTGCCCATCGCGATGCTTGCCTGCACCCGCATCGGTGTCGCGCACTCGGTGATCTTCGGCGGATTCTCGCCCGATGCCATCACCGACCGGTGCGTCGACGCCGACGCCCGCCTCATCATCACCGCCGATGCCGGGTACCGGCGCGGCGCGCCTTCACCGCTCAAGCCGAACGTCGACGCCGCGCTGGCCGCCGGAGCGCCGTCGGTCGAACACGTCATCGTCGTCGACCGGTGCGGCACGGACCCCGAGATGGTCGAAGGCCGCGACCGGTGGTGGCATGAGCTCATGGCGGACGCCGCACCGACGTGCCCGCCCGAGCCGCTCGACAGCGAACAGCTCCTGTACCTGCTCTACACGTCGGGGACGACGGCCAAGCCCAAGGGCATCATGCACACCACCGGCGGTTACCTCACCCAGGTCGCCTTCACCCACAGATACGTCTTCGACCTGCGGCCCGAGACCGACGTGTTCTGGTGTGCCGCCGACATCGGATGGGTCACCGGCCACAGCTACATCGTCTACGGCCCGCTGGCCAACGCGTGCACATCCGTCATGTACGAAGGCACACCCGACACGCCGCGCGTCGAACACCGCAGCGGCGACCGCGCCGACTGGGGTAAGGACCGCCTGTGGGACATCATCGAGCGCTACGGCGTCACCCAGCTGTACACCGCGCCCACTGCCATCCGAACATTCATGAAGTGGGGTGAGCAGTGGCCCGCTGCCCACGATCTTTCGTCGCTGCGGGTGCTCGGCACCGTCGGCGAGCCCATCAACCCCGAGGCATGGATGTGGTACCACACCAACATCGGCGCCGAGTCGTGCCCGATCGTCGACACCTGGTGGCAGACCGAGACCGGAGGCCACATGATCAGCCCACTTCCGGGTGTCACGACCACCAAGCCCGGTTCGGCGACCCAACCGATTCCCGGTGTGTCCGCCGAGCTGGTCGACGACGCCGGTGAGCCGGTAGCCGTGGGCGGCGGGTATCTCACGATCACCCGACCCTGGCCGTCGATGTTGCGGGGGATCTGGGGCGACCCCGAGCGCTACCACGACACATACTGGTCGAGGTTCGACGGTCGGTACTTCGCCGGCGACGGCGCGAAGATCGACGACGAGGGGTATCTGTGGTTGCTCGGCCGAGTCGACGACGTCATGAACGTATCGGGCCACCGGATCTCGACGACCGAGGTCGAATCGGCGCTGGTCGATCATGCTGCGGTGGCCGAGGCTGCGGTCGTCGGTGCCACGGACGATGTCACGGGGCAGGCGATCTGCGGCTACGTGATCCTGGTGGGCGACGTCGAGCCAACCGAGGAGCTCGCTGAGGTCCTCCGCGCCCACGTGGCCCACAAGCTGGGCGCGATCGCCCGGCCGAGGGCGGTCTTCCTCGTGCCCGACCTGCCGAAGACCCGATCGGGCAAGATCATGCGCCGGCTGTTGCGCGATGTCGCCGACGGCCGCGACCTCGGCGACGTCACCACGCTCGCCGATCCCGGTGTCGTCGAAGCCATACGCGAGGGCGCGGCCCGCGACGACGAGGGGTGACCGCGCCCGCGAACTGGACCTGGGCCGACGGCCCGATCGACGGCGGGAACGCGGCCGTCATCGATGTCGACGGCGTGATCTCCGACGCGTGGCACCGCCAGCACTTCCTCGATCGAACGCCCCGGGACTGGCGGAGCTTCTTCGCCGCGTGTGTCGATGACGAACCGATCGACTCCCTCCTCACGCTCGTGCGTATGCTCGACCCCGGACTCACCCGGGTCCTGCTGACGGCTCGTCCCCACTGGGTGTTGACGGACACGCTCGACTGGTTGCGGCGTCACGGGGTCGACTGGCACCTGCTCATCCTGCGTGGACGCGGCGACGGCGGTCTCACGTCGAGCCAGTACAAGCGACGGTCGCTGCTCGAGCTGGCCGACCACGGATTCGACCTCGTCGTCGGTCTCGACGATGACATCCGCAACATCGAGGTCCTACGCGACGTCGGCGTGCCCGCGGTCTACATCCACTCCGGCTACTACGACTGAGCCCGGATGTGCTACCGGGAACAGCCATCGTGTCGTTACTGTTGTAGCGAGCCAGGAGGTTCGCCAAGACATGGCCAACACGTTCAAGACATTCGTACTGCTCGCACTGCTCGGCGGGCTGATCATGGGGATAGGGGCCGCACTGGGTGGCACGAGCGGTCTGACGATCGGGCTCGTCATCGCGCTCGTCATGGTCGGCGGGTCGTACTGGTTCAGCGACAAGCTCGCCATCAAGAGCGCCCGGGCCGTTCCCGCCGATCCCCAACAGTTCCCGCAGTACTACACGATCATGCAAGACCTCACGTCCAGGGCCGACATGCCCATGCCGAAGCTCTACATCTCACCGAACCCGCAGCCGAACGCCTTCGCCACGGGCCGCAATCCCAGTCACGCAGCCGTCGCAGTCACCCAGGGGCTGATCCAGCACCTCACGTGGGACGAGATCCGGGGCGTGCTGGCCCACGAGCTGGCCCACATCCGCAACCGCGACATCCTCATCGGTTCCGTCGCGGCCGCGATCGCCATGGCCATCACCTTCGCGGCCCGTATGGCGATGTGGGGCGCGATCTTCGGTGGCCGGGGCGGCCGGGGTCGCGACAGTAATCCGTTCGCGTTGCTCGCCACCATCATTCTCGCTCCGATCGCGGCGATGCTGCTCCAGTCGGCCATAAGCCGGACCCGTGAGTTCAAGGCCGACCGCACCGGTGCCCGTCTCGTCGGCGACGGCGAGCCACTCGCCCGCGCACTCGAGAAGCTGCATGTCGGCACCCAGCAGATTCCTTCGAACGTCGCTCCTGAGCAGGCATCGGCCTACATCGCCAACCCGCTGGCCGGTCGCCGCGTGCAGTTCGGGAACCTGTTCAGCACCCACCCCGCGATGGAGGAGCGCATCAGCCGCCTCCGCGACGGCTCCTGGGCGGCGTGACGACAAGACGCTGCGCCGGCAAGCTCACGGTTGCCGGGCCGCGACGAGCTCGAACGAGCCGGCGTCGTGGGTGGCGCCGTTGATCGACAGCTCGACGCGGTGCACACCCGGGTAGTGGGTCCGCGTCGTGTGCTGTGCGAGCGACACGGTCTTGCGGACGGTCGCCGACGAACCCGGTTCGATCACCACCTCGGCGCCCTTGAAGACCTTCGGGCTCGTCGAGCCGTTCGACTTCACGAAGTGGACGCGGAGGTCGACCAGCGCCCCGATCTCGGTATCGGTCGGGTTCTCGATGCGGGCCTCGATGCGCAGTTTCTCACCGATCGCGAGCCGACGCGGAGTCAGCGTGACCGAGGTGATCCGCGCCGGTGAGGACGGGCCGTATCCCAAAACGTCGAGCGCGTCGGGCCGTCCCTGTTTGATCAGGGTCCGGAGCCCGTGACGAACGAGACGGCGACGCTTCTGATCGCCGTCGGCCCACCAGCGTCTGGCGAGCTCGATCACGACAGCGGGATGGTCCTTGGCGATGTCGTTCAGGTTGTTCGCCACGGAGCGCCGGACGTACTCCTCGGGGTCGTCCTTGAGCAGCTCGAGCAGCTCGATGACGGGCGTCGGGTCGGCCTGGAGCTCCTTCAGTCGGGGCGCCCAGGGCAGCCGGGGCCGGGTGCTCTCCGAGACCAGCCGGCGGACGTGCACGTTCGGGTCGCGGGTCCAGTCGCGGAGTCGGGCGAGCGTGCGATCGCGGTGGTGCTCGAGATAGGCACGGATGCTGAACTCGGCGGTGAACCGCTTCGTCAGCTCGTACTGGGCGGTCATGGCCAGCTCGAAGTGGTCGAGCCCGTGCTCGGCGACGAAGTAGACGTGGGGGAGGTACACGAAGGGTCCCATCCCGCCGGCCGGGGCGTCCTCGTCGCCGAGCGAGTCGATGACGATGCCGAGCGCCACGTCGCGATTCGGGGGCAGGTGGGTGGCCAGCGCATCGGAAATCCGACGTGCTCGGGGCGTCAGCTCCAGCGCGTCGTAGCCGTCGAGACAGTCGACGAGGAAGGTCTTGCGGTCGAACGCCGGATACGCCTCGGCCATCATCGATGCGATGGTCACGGGGACATCGGGCCCGAACCGGTTCTTCAGCGGCTCGGCCATGGGTCGTGTCTGCCGGGATTCAGTCCCGGAAGTTGCCGAACTGGAGGGGTATGCCGAACTCGCCCTCCTTGAGCTTCGCGATGACGTCCTGGAGCTGGTCGCGCTTCTTGGCCGTGACCCGCAGCTGCTCTCCCTGCGTCTGGGACTGGATGCCCTTCATACCGAGGCCCTTGATGAACTTGTTGAGCTCGCGGGCCTTGTCGGAGGAGATGCCTGCGGCGAGCGTGGCGATCTGGCGAGCCCGGCCGCCGGCCGCGTCTTCGACGGCACCGAAGTCGAGACCCTTCAGCGAGACCTTTCGCCTGACCAGCTTCTCCTCGAGCAGCACCTTCAGTGCGGCCACGCGATCCGGGCTGGCCGACTCGAGCGTGATCGAGCCGTCACCGAGCTCGATGGACGAGTCGGTGCCCTTGAAGTCATAACGATTGGCGAGCTCGCGCTGGGCCTGGTCGAGCGCGTTTCGAACCTCTTGCATGTCGACTTCGGATGAGACGTCAAAGGATGGCATGGCCGAAACTGTAGCGATTCGCCGGTCGGGGACGAAGCCCGACCCGGTATCGTGACTCGTCCTGGGTCGGTGCCCGAGTGGCCAAAGGGAACGGGCTGTAAACCCGTCGGCATTGCCTTCGGAGGTTCAAATCCTCCCCGGCCCACCATCGAACAGGCCTGTCTCCGAGCGGGCCTGTTCATGCGTTTTGGCCTCGTGCACTACAGCAACTTCTGCATCAACAACACGTCGAGCCAGCGTCCGAACTTACGCCCGACCTCGCGCTCGGTGCCGATGGTCGTGAACCCGAGGGAGCGGTGCAGCGAGATCGAGGCCTCGTGCCCACCGACGATCCTGGCCATCACCATGTGGAAGCCATGTTTCGCCGCCACATCGAGCAGCGCCGTGAGCAGGGCCCGCCCGACG
>JAOTZB010000261.1 GCA_029861625.1 Acidimicrobiia bacterium | reverse complement strand
GCTCGATGCCGTGGAGGCCGATCGACCGGATGCCACGCGGGCCGGCGACCCCGACGAGCTCGATCGAGATGTCGCCGATCCGGCACCACCCGGCCTCGACATCGAACCATGCGTCTCGCCACGACTGCTCGGTGTCGCCGATGGTGATGCTCGCCAGGGCGGCCATCAGGCGGACGCTATCCGAGTCGGACGGACCCGCACTACGGTCGGGCGTCGTCGGACCAGCAAGGAGACACCATGAGCGCGAACCTCCGCCGATTCACGCGAGCCGTCTACGCGATGGACGCGGTCGCCAATCGTGTCGACCCGAGCAACTGGCAGGCCGACTCACCCTGTGACGACTGGTGCGCCCAGGAAGTTCTCGGCCACGCCCTCACTGTTGTCGACATGGTCGCGTCGCTCGCTGTCGGTGAGGAGGCGCAGTGGCAGGAGCCGCTCGACGCCGTCGGCGACGATCCGATCGCCGCGTGGGCCGCCGCACGCGATCGGGTGCTCGAACATCTCGACCGACCCGATGTCCTGCACGCGATCCGCCCGAGCCCGTTCGGCGAGATGCCCGTCGACGACTTCCTCGGAGCCATCTGGGTCGACACCTTGACCCATTCGTGGGATCTCGCGACCGCCACCGGCCAACCGCACGCGATCAGTGCCGACCTCGCCATCGAGGCCGAGGCCTCGCTCGCCGCGCTCGGCGACGGCATCCGCGGCAAGGGGCGGTTCGGGCCGATCGTCGAGGGTGACTTCGACGATCCGGTCGACTCGTGGATCGCGATCGCCGGACGCGACCCGTCAGGCCGGTAGCACCTCGTCGGGGTACGGAAACCAGCGAAGGTGTTCGAAGTCGGCATTGGTGTCGGGCAGTCCGCACCGAGGCGGAGGCGACGCCTCGACCGACGTCACGAGCGCCCTCGCCTCGTCGAGGTAGCGGGAGAGCTCGATGGCGGCGCCCCGGCGTCGGTTATGGTCGGGATACGACATGAGACCCCGTTCGTAGGTGATGTCGCGCAGGCTCATCTGTGGCGTGGCCGGTCCGGCCCGGTGATGCCACATGCCCGAGTCGGGCTCGAACCGGTACCAGGGCAGCAGTCCCACCCCGCTCGACGCCACGAAGTGCACTGCGTCGATGATGTAGTCGGCTGTCTCGTCGTCGATGAAGTAGTTGAAGTTCACGCGGACCCAGCCCGGCTTGATGCCTTCGCAGCCCCGGTTCACCTCCCGTTCGAACTCGTGTGAGCGCTCGATGTCGATGCCGAGCAGTCGGTGGCCGTAGGGCCCCGCGCAGGAACACCCTCCCCGTGACTGGATGCCGAACAGGTCGTTGAGCAGCGCGACCACGAAGTTGTGGTGGAGGAACCGGTCGTGGTGAGCGACGACGAACGAGACGATCGACAGGCGCTCGGCCTCGTGGCTCCCGAGCACCTCGATGGCCGGATTCGTCTCCCAGGACGCGATCGCCCCAAGCACGAGCCGATCCTCACGACGCCGGATCTCGTCGACGCCCACGGCGGCCTTGAGCTGGAACACCAGCCCGGCCCGTATCGAGCCGACGATGTCGGGTGTGCCGCCCTCTTCCCGATGCTCGATGTCGCGGAGGAAGTCGTGTTCGGCCGGGCTCACGTAGCTCACCGTTCCGCCTCCGGGCACGACGGGCACGCGGTTGGTGAACAGGTCCCGCCGCGCGACCAGCACGCCGGGTGTGCCGGGTCCGCCGATGAGCTTGTGGGGTGAGAACACGACCGCGTCGAGGTACGAGTCACCATCGGCAGCGCTGCCCATCTCGATGTCGACATATGGCGCGGCCGCTGCGAAGTCCCAGACCGAGATGGCGCCGTGTTGGTGCAGCAGCGACGCGACGGCAGCGATGTCCGTCACGATCCCGGTCACGTTCGAAGCCGCGGAGAACGAGCCGATCTTGAGGGAGCGATCCTCGTGAGCGGCGAGCTCCCGCTCGAGGTGCTCGAGGCTCACGTGACCGTCGACGTCTTCGGGAATGGTCACCACATCGGCGATCGATTCCCGCCACGGGAGCTCGTTCGAGTGATGCTCGTAGGGTCCGATGAAGACCACGGGACGCTGCTCGGCCGGGATCCCATCGCTCAGATGGAACCGGTCCTCGAGGTTCGACGGGATCCGGAGCCCGATTGCCCCGATCAGCTTGTCGATCGCCGCGGTGGCACCGCTGCCGCAGAAGACCACGGCGTGTTCCTCACCGGCGCCGACGCACTCGGCGATGGTGGCTCGGGCCTCGGCCCGGAAGCGTGTGGTCTGGAGCCCCGTGCCCGACGACTCGGTGTGGGTGTTCGCATAGAGCGGCAGCACGACCTGGCGGATGTAGTCCTCGATGAACGACAGCGACCGACCCGAGGCCGTGTAGTCGGCGTACACGACCGGACGTGGGCCGAACGGGCCGTCGACGATCTCGTCGCCGCCGATGACGCCTTCGCGAATCGTCTCGATCAGCGATATCGGTTCCATGGGTTCCAATCGTGGCCCATCGCCGCGCGATTTCCACAACCGGGGACCTCCTCTGGGGCCCTCAGAGCAGGCCGAGCCCGATCAGGGTCTCCTGGACGCTGGCAACAGTCATGCCGCCGGGGTTCGTGAAGACCAGGTTGCCCTCGGCATCGTAGAACGCGGTGATAGGCATGCCGCCGGTGCCGCCCACGGAGCGGTACAGCCCGTTGCGCTGGGTGCCGCCGATGTCCTGGACGATCGGGTATTCCTCGATTCCGCCGCGTTCGGCCATGGGCCTCCAGTTCCCGGTCTCGTTGCTGTTGGCGAAGACGAAGTCGATGTCGCCCTCGAGCTCCTCGGCCAGAATGGCGAAGGCCGGGAGCTCGCGTTCGCATTCGACGCACCATGACGCGAAGAAGTTGACGACGGTCGGGGTGCCCTCGAACTCGGCGAGCGTGACGCGGCCGTCACCGTCCTCGTCGCCGACATCGTCGAGCGCCGGCAGGTCCCACCCGTCGGCCGTCGTGATGCCCTCACCGCCGCTGTCGTCGGCCGAGACCGCGAAGAACACGACCACACCGACGATGAGCACGATGGCCAGCCCGAGCACGACCCAGCTCATCGCCCCCGACGCGGCCCGTCGGCTCGGTCGGGGCGGGATCGCGCCCGAGCGCCCGGGCGTCGGCCGGCCCTTCTTCGCGGTCTGGGCCGACTTCGTCGGGGTTCGGTTCAGGGCCTGTTGGCGGGCCGTCGCGCCACCACCCGACGGCGAGGCGGCCGTGGACGCTGCCGGCGTCGGTGGGCGCTTCTTGCGGTTCTTCTTCTTGGACATCGGGAACCCTCGTTGTTGGTGTCAGCCGAGATTGACGATGGACTCGAGCCCGACGGACCGCAGGAATTCCTGCAGCTGCGTCGTGACCCAGATGAGACGGTTGAAGATCAACAGCACGCCGAAGAACGCGAGCAGTCCCGCGGAGCCGAGCATCAGCGCCTGGTAGTGACGCTTCACGAATGCGAACGCGCCGGCGAGCCGGGAGAATGCGAGACCGGTGACGAGGAAGGGCACACCGAGCCCGAGGGAATATGCGCCGAGGAGGGTGGCGCCCGTGGCGGCGTCGCCGGTCTGGGCGGCGATGGTGAGGATCGATCCGAGGACGGGCCCGATGCACGGCGTCCAGCCGAAACCGAACGCCACGCCTGCGACACCAGGAGCGGCGCGGCCGAATCTCCCGAGCTCGGGGTTGAATCGGGCCTCCTGGTAGAGGAACGGCGCCTCGAGATACATCGACCCGATGATGAAGAGCGCCATCGACAAGACGAGGACACCGCTCAGCCGGGTCAGGAAGAGCTGGTGGTCGACGAGCAGGCTCCCGAGGCTCGTCGCCGACAGGCCGAGCGAGACGAACACCGCTCCGAAGCCGGCGATGAAGAAGCTGGTATCGCGAACCACGCCGACCATCTGCCGCCGGTTCCCGCTGTCGGCATCAGCGATGTCGAGGCCGGTGATCACCGAGAGGTACCCGGGCACCACGGGCAGCACGCAGGGGGACAGGAAGGAGATCACCCCGGCGCCGAACGCGATGAAGTAGGAGAAGACGTTGACCGTCTCGATGGCCATCCGAGGTGAAACCCTGGGCTCGGGCAGCGCATTCCGGTGAGCGGTGCTGTGATCGACCGCGGTCGGGATGATCGAAGACTGTCCACCGCAGTAGCGTGAGCCGGTGATCGATGTCGGGGAGAACCCACGAGGAGATGCACGGACCATGAAGACCCTCGCCGCAGGACTTCTGCTCGGCGTCGCGCTGACAGTCGCCGTCGTGGTCGTGGTCGTGGTTGTCACCGACGACGACACCGCTGACGTGGTGGTAGAGCCGGACCAGACCGGCGAGACCGGCGCCGAAGCCGGTGAGGAGCTGGCGTTCGATCCCGCAGAGATGCGCCAGCTCCTCGAGGATGCGCTGGCCGACACCATGGGCGACGACCCGGCCTGGGCCGCCGACACCGAAGCCGCTGTTCTGGAGGCGTTCATCGACGACCCGGTGCTGGTCGTGGCCGAGGACGTCGAGGTGACCTGTGCGAGCGAGCTGTGCCGGGTCGCTGCAACCGTACCGGGGGCCGGGACCGATGAAAGTGTGGCCGACGGGTTCCTGTTCACCCTGGTTCAGCGCATCGCGACGCTCCTTCCCCGCGCGCTGACTGAGACCGACGACGCGCCCGACGGCGCGCTCCGATTCACCGTGTACCTCGCTCGCGCCGGGTACTACCTGCCGACCGAGGGGGGTGGACTCATCGAATGACCGCCGTCGAGCGCGCCGTGGCCGGCGAGTGCGCCGGACGGGAATGTGTGGAAGGATCGGCCTTGCGAGGCACCGCCGAGGTGTGCGGGAAATAAAACGGATTCCAATGGGAGGACGAGCAATGAGTCGAAGACTGGTTCGGGCAACGACGTTGGCCCTCGTGGTGATGGTGATGGCTCTGGTGGCTGCGGGCACCGTCTCAGCGCAGGAAGAAGGAGGCGATGACGGCCCGATCGGCGCCGCGGCGATCGACCCGCAGTACGTCGCCATCCACGGTTCGGCGTGTCAACCGGCGAATCTGGGTCAGTCGATCAACTTCAAGGCGAGCTGGACGGCGAACGGCGTGATCAACCCGAACGACCTCGGTTCGGCGAGGAACTTCTTCGTCGTGTGTCCGGTCGTGCAGGTCGACGACCAAGGCACCCAACCCGGTGCCGACGTCCAGGTGCACCTGCGCTACGCCGATCGGGACGCCACGAACCGAGTCTCGTGCACCGGTTACCGGCTGTGGCGCGACATACCCGGGTTCATCAAGACCGTGACCACCACCGACACGGAGGTGGGGACCGGGACCGATGAGTACGCCATCCAGATCACCGATCTCGTGGCGGACGCCGACATGGGGTTCGATCTCTTCGCGGAGTCGGCCGCAGTCGTGTGCGCGCTGGTGCCCAAGTCGGGCGTCGCCGGCATCGTCTTCGACTCCGACTGACCTTCCGCAGTACCGCTCAGCCGGCGGCGCCGAGAGGCGCTGCCGGCTGTGCCGGTTTTCGGGCCGCGCGCTTCGGCC
>JAOTZB010000260.1 GCA_029861625.1 Acidimicrobiia bacterium | reverse complement strand
TGGCCGAGGGTGGCGACATCGAGCTGTACAGCCATGGCACCGGCAGGCCGCTGGACAACAGTGCGGCAGATCTGGTCGCCGGCATCGACGGGGTCGACCGTGTCCAGCCCATCACCGGTGTCGACGTCCTCGTGGGTGACACCGACACGTTCGCGTGGGGTCTGCCCGCAGACCCGGTGTACCCCTACGAGCTGAGCGGCGGACGATGGTTCAGCGACGACGAGAACGACAACGCCGCGATGGTCGCCGTCGTCGGCCCGGCGCTCGCCACGATCCACGACATCGAGGTCGGCGACACTGTTCGGGCCGAGACGATCGGTGGCCCAGCAGCGCTGGAGGTCGTCGGCATCGACACGACGATGGTCGGCGACGGCCAGGCACTGTTCGTCCCGATCGACACGGCCTTCTCGCTCGTCGGCCAAACGGAACCGACCTGGTTCTGGGTCACGACGACATCGCGCGACACCGGTGACATCGACCGTGTGGCCACCGAGATCCGGGAGACCCTCGATGAGAAGAGCTACGGATACAACGTCGACCTGCGATACCTCGAACGTGAAGCGGAACGCCGAGAGGACCGCACCATCGTCACCATCGTCTTGTCACTGGGCATACCGGTCGTGGCGATGGGCATGATCGGTCTGGTGTCGGCGATGACGACGAACATCATCGAACGGACACGCGAGATCGGCGTCCTCCGTAGCATCGGAGGGCGGGCTCGGGACATCCGGCGGGTCTTCCTCGCCGAGGCCGTCGTGCTCGTGGTGCTCGGCTGGCTCGCCGGCATTGCCGTCGGTTATCTCATCGCTCGGATCATCCTCGGAGCGATGAGCGACTCGTTCAACGTCTCCTTCGCCCTCCGGTATCCACTGTGGCCGATCGCAGTCGCACTGGTTCTCACCCTCATTGTCGCGATCATCGTGGTGCGACGGCCACTCCGCCGAGCCGGCAGGCTCCCTCCGAGCGTCGCGCTGCGCTACGAGTAGCGAGGACTTGACCCCAGCGCCGCGGCGGCTTGTAGGTGGTTGACGAAATCGGGCAGCTGGTGGTTGGCGTTGAGCCCGCTCGGGTTCGGCATGACATAGACGGGTCGGCTCGCGACGAGTCGTTCCTGGACACCCGTGGTCGCCGTGCGGTCGACCGCAGCCCGCCAACCACCGAGGCCGATCATGCAGACGGCCCCGGGTCGGGTCCACGCCACGAGCCGCTCCAGGCGTTCCAGGCCGGTGCGGTATTCGTCGACGGACAGCTCGTCGGCTCGCCGGGTGGTCCGCTTCACGAGGTCGGTCATGCCGATGCGGTGCTCTCGCAGCAGGTGGCGGGGATCGCGATCGACGGTGGCGAGGCCGGCTGCGGCCATCGCCGGCCAGAACCGGTTGCCGGGCCGGGCGAAGCCGACGCCTCGGTCGGCAGCCGCGGGGCTGGGGTTCAGACCGACGAGCAGCATGCGCATGTCCGCTCCGACATGGTCGGGGAGCTGCCACAGACGTGTTGCCCCGACCTCGACGGAGGCCGGGCCGGACGGGCCTGGAGTGCTCGTCACGATGTCGTCCACCGCGAAACCGGCACCCTCGACCACGTCGATCAGCTGCTGGGTCTGCAACGGCGGCGAGGATGAATCGGCGAGGCCGTCGTCGCTTCGTCGGGCGTCCGGTTCACCGTCGAAGCGAAGCTCGACGGGCGCGTCGACGTCGAGGCCTCGGTGCAGCTCGGCCAGCACCAGGGGGAGCTCGCTGCGCACGAGGTCCCTGAGGTCGGCGGTCTCGATGTGGCGGGCCGTCGGGATGGCTGGATCGTCGGGCCGGTCGGCGCCGGTATGGGTGGACATCACCGGTCAGTACTAGCAGGAAGGTCCGAACGGACCGGGGTCGGCGGCATGGGGAGAATCGCCCAACTGATCACTCATGGCCCACTGGCCGTGGTAGACAGAGGGTCAATGGCCGTGGAGGGAGTCCGATGACCGAGACGACAGATCCCATCATCGTGGGAGAAGCACTCGAGATCATCGACCGCGGCCTCGGCGATCTCCAACAGCGCGAGATCATCTCGGCCACCGAGGTCGCGAACCTGCTGCTCGACCTGCGGGTCCTGCTGGCCGGCCAGACCGACGCCGAGCCCGTTCCCACCGGCTGACCCCGACGGTCTCAGCGGAGCGGCCGGACCCGCTTGACGATCTGCCCCAACGCGAGCCCGAGCGCGGCACCGGCCGCGACGTCGGACGCATGGTGGATCCGGACGTGCACGCGGCTCGTGGCCACCAACCCGGCCAGGCCGTAGTACGCCCAGCTCCGGCGTGGGGTGCCCTCGGCGAGAAGGGTGGCGGCCAGGAAGGCCGAACTGGCATGCCCCGACGGGAAGCTCGTCGTGCGCGGCAACCGCAGGTGCAGGGGTCGCGCGTGACCGGCGACCGGGCGTTCGCGCTTGAACACCGACTTGATGATGCCGTTGACCAGGATCGACTCGACGCCGAGCGCGGCCGACAGGCGGATCGCCGTCATGGGTGATGCCGGGGGGATCAGCGCCCGACCCGTGCCGATCAGGTGCCACACGAGGCTGAAGTCGGCGAGCTCGGAGGCCGTGTAGAAGATCCGGTCCACGATCGGGCGCCCGCGCAGGGCATCCCAGGCGTCGTCGACGACGTCGTCGATCCGCTCGGCGGTGGCCGAGATGGCTTCGAGCATCGGAGCAGGCTACTGGGACCCGGGTCGGCCGGTGCCGCGAAAGGCCCCGGCGCCCGTGAACATCCCTCGGTGCCAGCGTCGCGGGGTCGCGACGGCTGCCCGCGGATAGTCCTCGAAGAGCCAACGGGCGAAGTGCCGCCGACTCCAGGGCGTGAGTCCCGAGACCCGTACCGCACCTCGGGCGCCACGCGGGGACCGCAGTACCCGACCCAGGACCTCGGCGAGCCGGTGATCGACGACGAGCTCGCGCCGGACCGCCGACTCGTAGACGGCTGCCGCGCGGGCCGGATCGGCGTCGCCGGCCGTGGCCACGGCCTCCGCGGCGCGAATGCCCGTGACGAGTGCCTGGCCGATGCCCTCACCGGTCATCGGGTCGCTGACTGCTGCTGCGTCGCCGACGACGAGGGCCCGGCCCGCCGCCAGGGGCACCTTCCCGACCCGTGCCGGGATCGGCCAGGCTCGCGGCGGATGTTCGGGTTCTGCATCGGGCCCGAGCACTGCTCGGATGGCCGGCCGTTCGAGGATGTCGGCCCACATACTGCGCATCTCGCTCGTGGCGATGGAGTCGCCCCGCACGATCCCGAACCCGACGTTGGCGCGATGGTCGGGGAGCGGGAACGACCAGATGTACCCGGGCAGGACGTCGGGCTCGAACCAGACGTGGAGCTGGTTCGGTTGTTGACCTTCGACGTTGTGGAAGTACTGCCGGAACGCATGCCAGTCGCCCAGATAGCCTGGTGTTGCCAGCCCGAGCAGCTTCCGAACCGGCGACCACATCCCGTCGGCCGCGATGGCGTACGGCGCGGTGATGTCGCCGAGTCCGTCGGCCGTGACCACGACCCGGTCGGCGTCGCTGCGCACCGCGGTCACCGCCGATCCTTCGTGGATCGTTGCCCCGCTCGACCGAGCCAGGTCGACCATGGCGGCGTCGAGCTCGCGCCGTTCGGCGACGACCGCGTACATGCCATCGCCGCGGGGGAGCGGAAACGTGACCGTGCGTCCCGACGGTGAGCTGATTGTCGCGTCGTCAACCTGCTGCCAGGAGGGAATTGCGCCGGGGTCGAGGCCGAGGTCGTCGAGGAGGCGGAGAGCACCCGTGGTTAGCCCGTCCCCACAGAACTTGTCGCGCGGGAAGATCGCCTTGTCGATCACCGACACGCGGCGACCCGACCGCGCGGCGGTGATGGCGGCGGCCGTCCCGGCGGGACCGGCGCCGACGATGACGAGATCGGCGGTCAGGGGCGAGGGAGGCACCCGCTCAGGCTACGCGGAGAGCTGTCGTACTCCCGAGCCCGCCGGCCGGTGACGGGAGCCACGAAACCGGGTCGTCAGCCGGTCTCGACGACCATCTCGACCCGACGGTTCGCTGCTCGTCCGGAGTCGGTCTCGTTGTCGGCGATCGGCCGTTCCTCACCGAAGCCCCTCGGCGTGAGACGGTTCTGGTCGACCCCGACTGCGATCAGGGCGTCGACGACAGCCTGGGCCCGCTCCTGGCTGAGTGCCAGGTTCACGTCGGTCTCGCCGTCGCCGTCGGTGTGACCCTCGACTCGGACGACGACCCTCGGGTTCTCGTTCAACAGCTGGGCCACCTCACCGAGAACCGTCTGAGCTCCCGGTGACAGGTCGGCAGTGCCGGTCGCGAACTGGATGGAGTCGAGATCGAGATCGTTGATGGCGCTCTGGAGTGCGCTCTCGGTGCCCGGTTCGGGGATCGACAGCGACAGCCCGTTCGTCATGCCGCTGTTGCGCACGGCGCTGTCGAGCGCGACCGCGGCCGGCCGGTCGAATGCACTTCCTTCGATCCTGACCTCGTCCGCTGTCAACCGCAGCGTGCCCAGCCGCAGACTCGTGCTCAACGTGATGAACATGGCCGCAGCGGCATCGACGTTCGCCGTGGCGTCGGCACTGACCTGCTCGATCGACTCGACGGTGAGCTCGTCGACGACCTGACCGCCGACGAAAGCGACGGCGGCCGCGTCGAGGAGTGTGGATCGAGACGTCTCGTCCGGGACCGATCCCGAGAGGATCACGCCCTTGGGATCGACCTGCACGATGAAGTCGATGGCATCGAGCGCCGGGTCGGTCATGGGAAGATCCGGCGGCGGTTCTACCGTCGGCTCGGGCGCGGGGGTGGAGATCGCGGCGGGTTCTTGGTCGATCTCGATCGGTTCGACCACCTGCTCGGGCGCGGGTTCGGAGATCGATGCCGAACCGCTGCATGCGGTCGTGACCATGGCGACACCGGTCAGGACGGCAGCGAGGCGCGAGGCGACGCGACCCGGGGAACGACGCGGTTTCATGTCTTCCCATCGGCAGTCGGGCGCCTGATCTGAGGCCTGATCTGCGAAGTTCTCGAATTACCCAGCCGATCGCAGGCGACGGGCTCAGGACTTCAGCGGATAGGTCGACGGCCGTTTTCGGTGCCCGCTCTTGTCGCCTGCTGCGACGGGCCGCTCGGGCCCCGGAGCCGGCTCCTCAGCCGATGACGGCGGTGAACCCGGCCTCGAGGTCGTCGATGAGGGCCTCGGGATCGCCTACGGCACCGGGATTCGAGGCGATGCCGAGGTGGAGCTCGTCCTGATAGCTGAGCAGGGTGACGTTCAGCGCCGCCGACGCGAGTGGGCCGAACGGGTACTGCACACGCAGTCGCGAACCCGTGAGGTACATGGGGACGCGAGAGCCCGGAACATTGCTGGCCTGGACGTCGGTCCCCCGCAGAGATGCGGCGAAGACTGCTGTGGACATCGGATTCGGCAGCCGGCGTAGCACTCCCGCGAGCGACGTGATCCACGAGAGTGCCGGTTCGTTCACGGACTCGGCCATCTGGTTGCGTATCTCAGTCATCTGTTGGTCGGGGTCGGCGTGCATCGGGAGCT
>JAOTZB010000259.1 GCA_029861625.1 Acidimicrobiia bacterium | reverse complement strand
CTCGAACAGGAAGGGGTCGATGTCGAGCGTGGCGCCTGCGACCTCGACACCGCCTTCGTGGCGAGGGCCGGCGACAGTGGGCCGACGGTGGCGGTGATATGCGAGTACGACGCGCTGCCCGAGATCGGTCACGCGTGCGGGCACAACGTCATCGCTGCTGCCGGGCTCGGCGCCGGTCTCGCCCTGGCGGGCATGGCAACGGAACTGGGTGGATCGGTCGTGATCATCGGGACGCCGGCCGAGGAGGGAGGCGGTGGCAAGGTCCACATGATCGAGCGAGGCGCGTTCGAGGGCGTCGACGTGGCGATGATGGTGCACCCGGCCGGGATCGACCTCACGCGCATGAACACGCTCGCGATCCATCGGTGCCGGGCGGAATATCACGGTGCTGCCGCGCATGCGGCCGCCGCGCCCCAGAAGGGCCGCAATGCGCTCGACGGGGCGATTCTCGGGTACAACGCGGTAGCGGCGCTTCGCCAGCACATCGCTCCGGACGAGCGGGTTCACGGCATCATCACCCACGGTGGCGACAAGCCGAACATCGTCCCGCAGTACGCGGCCGCCGAGTGGTATGTGCGTTCGCCGCGGGTCGAGACACTCCGGCGTCTCCGCGAGCGAGTCACGGCCTGTCTCACCGGCGGCGCGACCGCGTCGGGCGTCGATGTCGAGGTCGAGTGGCTCGATCCGGCCTACGCCGACATGGTCGACAACCGTCCGCTGCTCGAGATGTACGCCGACAATGCCGCGGCCGTGGGCCGGAGCGTGCTCGAGCCCGGACCCGACACGCAGGTCGTCGGAAGCACCGATATGGGGAACGTCAGCTACGTCGTGCCTTCGATCCATCCGATGATCAAGGTCGCGCCGAGCGACGTTGCCATCCACACGCCCGATTTCGCCGGGTACGCAGGAGCGGAGTCCGGAGACCGGGGAGCCATCGACGGCGCAAAGCTGCTGGCGATGACCGCGGCCGACGTCTGGTGCGACCGCGAGATGGTCGATCGGGCACGCCTCGCCCACGAATCGGTCGTCGGTTCATGATCCCCGCCGTGCACGGACCGCGCGCCTAACCTCGGCCGCCGTGACCGTCTACGTCGCAGAAGAGTTCACGGGCGAGGAATCCGATGTCCTCCGCCGGTACTTCACGAACCTCGATCAGCCGGTGTTTGCTCTGGTCAACCTGCCCGAGGTCGTGAAGGGCGCACTCTTCGCACGGTACTCCCGCTCGGCGAAGAGCCTCCGTCGGCTGTTCCTCGACGAGTTCGTCGGTGAGCTCGACGTCGAGGGCGACGCCACCATCGATGCCACGGTCGGGCTGCGCCGGGCCGAGGAGCTCTACGACAAGGTGTTCTTCGAGTACGGCGACGACTCGGTCGCCCAGCTCGGCGGCGTGCACCTCGCGTGCGAACAGGCGTCGAACATCTTGACGAAGGTTCTCGAGTGGGGCCGCCTGATGTCCTATCTCGAGCAGTCGACTCGCTACATCTCATACGACGCGCGCATCGGCGGCCGCTATCGCTACTACCGCGATCCCGAGGTGATGCGGTCATCGCTCGGCGCGAGGTATGTCGCCGACATGGACCGCCTCTTCGACACCTATGGCGAGCTGTTGCCGAAGCTCCAGGACTTCTACCGCGAGCAGTTCCCGAAGACCGACGCCGACTCCGACTTCGTGTACCGGCAGGCCATTCGAGCCAAGGCGTTCGACGCGTTGCGCGGTCTGCTGCCGGCGGCATCGCTGTCGAACGTCGGCATCTATGGCTCCGGCCAGGCCTACGAGGCGCTGCTGTTGCGTATGCGAGCGCACGCGCTTCCCGAAGCGCGCGCCTACTCCGACCTGATGCTCACCGAGCTGCGCAAGGTCATCCCGTCGTTCCTCAAGCGAGTCGACCTGGCCGATCGAGGCGGAGCGATCACCGACTATCAGCGCGACACACGGGAGACGATGCAATCAGTCGTCGAATCGCTGCTGCCGGCCTCGGGGCCGGTCGACCCGGCCCCGTTGGTCCGCCTCACCGAGTTCGACCCCGACGCCGAGATCAAGATGGTGACTGCGATGCTGTACTCCCACGTCGAGCTGCCCGAGGAGCAGCTCGAGCGTCGGGTCCGGGCGATGTCGATCGACGATCGAATGGCCGTGGTCCGGGCGTACGTCGGCGAGCGGGAGAACCGCCGTCAGCGTCCGGGTCGGGCGCTCGAGCGGCCGTTCTACCGATTCGACGTGCTGAGCGACTACGGCGCATTCCGCGATCTCCAGCGCCATCGCATGTTGACGATCGAGTGGCAGCGACTCTCGCCCCGGCACGGCTACACGACACCGGAGGCGGTTTCGTTGGCCGGTCACGATGAGGAGTTCGACGGTGCGATGGATCGCTCTGCCGAGCTCTACGAGGCCCTCCGGCCGGGGTTCCCCGACCAGGCCGGCTATGCCGTCGGGCTCGCGTACCGGGTGCGATATTCGATCCAGATGAATGCCAGGGAGGCGATGCATCTCATCGAGCTCCGGACGACGCCCCAGGGCCACCCGGTCTACCGGGAGGTCGGCCAGCAGATGCACCGCCTGATCGCCGAGGAAGCGGGGCACAAGGTGATCGCGGCGATGATGGACTTCGTGGATCACTCACCCGAGCCGGCGCTGGAGCGGCTCGAATCCGAACGTCGCGCCGAAGCTCGACGTCGTAGCTCCTCCTGATCCGACCGGAGGCGGTCCATTCCCGCTGGTGACAGGTCATGTTGCTGGTGGGGTTGCTGGGGCTGGTGGGGAACGCTACGGTGTGCGGCGCTCCGGGTGGAGAGGGGAGAAAGGTCCCGTCTGCACTCGTGTTCCCCACCAAGAGAGTCCCCAACGAGGTCCGGCCCGGCTCGCGCCGAACCCGTCACCGGGCGATGGCGTTCATGGCCATCATCACACTGGTCATCGGCGTTCCGAGAGCCGTCGACAGCGCCGATTACACCGTCGAGTCGGGAGACACTCTCGGGGTCGTCGCCGAACGATACGACACCTCGATCGCCGCGCTCGTCGAGGCCAACAGCCTCGTCAACGCCGATCACATCGTCGTCGGCCAGGTCCTCACCGTGCCCGATGCGGCCGGAATGGTGGCGGCCCGCCACACCGTGGCCGAGGGGGACACCCTGTCGACGATCGCCGCGCTACACGGCATCGCCGTCGCCGACCTCGCATCGGCCAACGACATCGGCGATGCAAACCTCATCATCGTCGGCACGACGCTGACACTTCCGAACGGCGCCGGATCGACCTCCGATTCGACCGAGACCCACGTGGTGGTGGCAGGGGAGACGCTCTCGATCATCGCAGCCCGATTCGGTATCACCGTCGACGATCTTGCCGCTGCAAACGGGATCGACGAACCGGATCTGGTGGTCGTCGGCACGACCCTGAGCATCGGCGTCCACGTGCCCGCTGCTCCCGATCCCACACCAACCGCCCCCGAGCAGCCCACTCCCGCTCCGGTGCCCACGCCCATGCCGCAAGCAGTGACCCATACGGTCGCGCCGGGTGAGAGCCTGTCCGGAATCGCCTCGACATTCGGTGTGACACTGGCCGAGCTCGCGGTCGCGAACGACATCGGCGAACCCGACATCGTCACGACGGGCACCGTGCTGGTGATCCCGATCCCGGCCCCAGCCCAGACACCAGCGCCGGCCGCGGCCGGGCCGGTCGTCGGATCCGACGTCGCACCCCTCATCGACAAGTGGGCCACCGAGTATGGGGTCTCGCCCGAGCTGATGAAGGCGCTCATGTGGTTCGAGTCGGGATGGAACAACGACCTCGTCTCCGCGACCGGCGCCATCGGCGTCGGACAGCTGATGCCGGCGACGGTCGAATTCGCGTCGACGCAACTGCTGGGCGAGCCGATCGACCCCCACGACGTCGGTGACAACGTCCGTGCGAGCATCAGATTGATGCGCTTCTTGTTGGACAACACGAACGACGACTGGCGACTGGCCCTCGCCGCCTACTACCAGGGCCTCTCATCGGTGCAGCGAGACGGGATCTACGACTCGAGCATGTTCTACATCGAGGGCATCCTGGCGCTGACGAGCCGATTCTGAATCGCACCCGTCGACGCCTCGGACGGAGAAATCGACGAGTTGTCGTCAGGTTCACGCGAATTGGCTTCGGTTGTGCGTATGATCCGGCCGCAGCAGGAGCAACGACAGCCTCGCAGGAACGAAGATGGCCGACGACAGCAAAACGGACGAGTCCGCCGACATCGAAGAACTCGATGACGACGCCGACCCCGATGGCCCCGACGAGATCGAGGATCTCGAGGACATCGCGGACGATGATTTCAGCGGCGGGGACGACAGCGTCGACGACGAGGACGAGGACGAGGAGGAGGACGCCCCGCCCGCGCGCCCCAAGACGGGTGATGAGGAGGACGAGGACGAGCCCGACCCCGACGACGTCGAAGCCGACCTCGATCAGATCCTCAAGGATCGCATCGCGTCGAATGACGACGAGGACGAGGACGAGGACGAGAGCGAAGTCGCACCTCCGGCGACCGCAACCCAGGACGGCAGCTCCGTGGCGCCGAAGCGTGAGGGGGAGTGGACGTGCGACGGGTGCTTCCTGATCGTGAATGCTCGTATGTTCGGACCGCGGAGCAACCCGACGTGTCCCTCGGGCGAGGATCCCTGCCCATCGCTCGACCTCTTGTGACCCGAAGCCCCGGCTGGCTGGTCCGTCGGACCGTCGAGAGCGCGCTGATCGTCCCGGTTGCGGTCATCGGGGGCATCAGGGAACGCCTGCCCGGGCTCGCGACCAGCGGACGGCGGCACATCAACTCGAGCAGGGTCATCGGCAAGTTCGCCGTCGATGCGGGTCTCCGTCAGGCGGCGAAGGCCGCCGAGTCGCTCCTCGACGGGCTTGCCGCCGAGCCGATGCCATCCGATTCGCCCGATGGCTCCGATCTCGAGCCTCGCGTCGGAGTGACCGAGATTCCGTCGGTCCGACGATCCGACGCGAGCGAGCTGCCGATACCCGACTACGACAGCCTGGCCGCCAGCCAGGTGGTTCCCCGCCTTCGCTCGCTGTCGCCCGACGAGCTCGCCGCCGTGGCTGCGTACGAGTCCGCGACCAGGGGGCGTCGCACCATCCTCGCAGCGGTCGCGCGTCTCGAAGCCTGACGTGGACTCGGCCCGCCGCGCGACCGACGATGATGTCGAGGTGATCGCCATGTTGGTCGCGAGCGCCATCGAGGAGAAGGCTCCGCAACGGGGAGGCGAGCTCTGGCGACTCCGGGAAGGCCCCGTCGAACCGTTCGCCGACGGTCTCCGAGCGGTACGCACGGCCGACGACGCCGCGTTGATCGTCGGATGCATCGACGATGTCGTCGTCGGGTACGGGCTCGTACGGGCCGAGCGGCTTCACGATGGTTCACGACTCGCAGTGCTCGAGCAGATCTACGTGCAGCCCGAGGCACGTGGTGTCGGGGTGGGGGAGTCCATCATGGGCGAGGTCGAGGCGTTCGCGCAGTCGCAAGGATGCATCGGCATCGACTCGCTCGCGTTGCCGGGCGATCGGGCGACGAAGAACTT
>JAOTZB010000258.1 GCA_029861625.1 Acidimicrobiia bacterium | reverse complement strand
GGGTCCGAGCCTGCGAGCACGACCGCCTCGATGTTCCTCGTGGGAGGTAGCACGATGTCGGCGGCGGTGAGCACGGCGTCGTCGAAGCTGACGTGTGCCGTAGATCCCGTCGCCGCGAGCCGATCGAACTCGGCGAGCATCGCGGGTGCGATCCGGTTCCACCCGATGAACAGCAGCCGCATCGCCGTCGGCTCGGCCGCAAGTCGGAGCGGTTCACGCATCGCCGGCGGGATCCGCCGCTCCCCGATGACGATGGCACGAGCGTCGGTGGCGACTGTCACGAGCCGGTCGCCCGCCTCGAGGACGCTTGCGGCGGGTGGGTTCAGCCTGAGCCCACCGTCGGCTCCGATCACGCCGAGCGGACGCGCCGCGTCGAGGCTGAACACCGCGTCGGCGAATGAGTACCCGACCAGTTGCGACACCTCGGTGACGTGGAGGCTCGGGCGGCGCGCGTCGAGCAACGCCTCGACGACCTCGCTGAGACCCGATTGGCGAGACACCAGCGCGGCAAGACGGGACGCGGATTCGGCAACGATCACCGGACGAACGCTCGGCCCGGTCGCAAGCCGCAGCTTCTCCCTCGTCGTGTCGTCGGGAACCTCGACAACGATCGGGACGCTGTCGAAGCCGACTCGCCGGCCGACCATGAGCACCGTCGTCACGACCTCGATCCCGCCGCCACCATCGTCGTCGGCCAACACGACGATCGCCCGGGCCTCGTCGAGGTTCGTGAGCCCGAGGCCCGAGGGCAGCCGCGGATCGCCCGACCTGATCACCAGACGGTGTCCGAGCGGCCGATCGAGGCCCCGTCGGAGATCGTCGTCCATCGTCGATGCGTGGCGGTCGGCGAGAACGACGACGGTTGCCTTCGGGTCGGCGGTCGTCAGCTGATCGATCACCACCTGCAGCCGGCCCGACCAGCCGAGCACCACGTAGTGGTCCGACTCGACGACGACGCTTCGACCCTCGCGGAGCTGCTCGACCCGTTGCTCGACGCCTGCCGCGATCAAGCCGATCAACGTGCCGGCGATCAGGAGTCCGGTCAACGTCACGATCAGAGCCAGGATCCGCCGTCCCCAGCCGACGTCGCCGGCCATCGTGCCCGGGTCGATCACCCGCAGCAGCGACTGCCAGAAGTCCTCCGTCACCGACGTGCCCTCGCTCCCCGAGAACGTGACACCCGCGACCGCCAGCAAGGCCGCGCTGAAGACCACGACGAGGAACGTGATCATCCCGAGCCACAGCAACACCGCCCACGTGCCGCGCGACAGCAGCCGATCGAACCGGTACCGGACCCGATTGCGGAGCGTACGTGCCGCGCCGCGCGCCGACGATCCAAGCGAATCGGCCGCAGGGCGATGTCTCATCGTGTCACCGCGTCGCTCCGGGCGATCAGTAGCCGGTCTCGGCGCTGACCCGGCCGGTTGCGACCGCCTCCTGCAGCGCGGCGTAGTCGAGTTCGTTCTGGTCGGCGTAGAGCTCCGCCCAAGAGGCGATCGCCCGGTCGAAGTTGTCGCCCGACCCAAGGTAGCTCGCGATCGCGATCGGGTCGCCCGAGCGGGCGTGGGCACGGGCGAGCGTCCAGCCGCAGAGCTCGCCATACGCCCTCATGGTCTTCGGGCTGAACGTCTCCACGTCCGCCGATGCCTTGTTGTCCCAGAGTTGGCGGACGTAGAAGTCTCGATGGACGCCGTCGAAGCCCTCGCTGCTGATCCAACCGATCAGAACGTCGCTCGCGGTCTGCATCAGGCGTTGTCCTTCGACGACCCGTTGCCCGTGGCTCGCAAGCCCACTCCTCCCGAGGAACGGCTCGAGTACCGACGACTGGGCCTCTTTGAGCTGGAGGATGAGCGGGTCGGCATGATCACGGCCGACCAGGACGAGGATGTAGGCGCGGGTACCGACGCTGCCGACGCCGACGACCTTCCTCGCGCCATCGACGTAGCGGTACCGCTCGATGAGCCGCCGCCGGTTGCCCGAAAGTGTGTTCCGGTACGAGTCGAGGACCTCGCGGATGAAGTCCTCGATCCGCTGCTGCTCGAGCTCGGGCAGAAGTTCGTCGAAGGCGACGATGAGGGGCGGGTCGCTGACGATCTGCGGCTCGCCGTCGACGAGTTCCGTCAACTTGTCGAACGCCCTGAGGCTGTCCTTCGCCCGTGCCTTGGCGATGTTCTTCTCGAACCGGGCGTGCCGCTTCTCGCTGATCTCGGCGCCGAACCGCTCGACGACGTCGTCGACGGTCAGGCGGGAGTACCAAATGTCGAAGTTGCCCATGGCGGCAAACGACGCCATCGCCGCCCGGTACGCATGCACCAGTCCGGTGGAGACTCTCCGACGCTGTTTGGCATCGAAGCCGCGATCGCGACCGGCGACGGCAAAGCTCGCTGCCAGTCGTTTCACGTCCCACTCGAACGGGCCCGGATGGGTCTCGTCGAAATCGTTCAGGCTGAAGACTATCGTCCGATCCGGGCTGCCGAAGAAGCCGAAGTTCGACAGGTGGGCATCACCGCACAGTTGGGCGTGGAGACCGGTCCGCGGACCGTTGGAGAGGTCCGACGCCATCAGGTACGCCGCACCCCGGAAGAACGTGAAGGGAGAGACGAGCATCCGGCCGTAGCGGATCGGCACGAGGTCGGCCACGCGGGACTCCGCCTGCTCCTCGAGCAACTCGACCGGATCCGGCCGGCGGGGGAACGGCTCCCAGTTCGCGTGCGTAGAGCGGGGTACATCGGTTCGGGCGGCCCTGCCCCGCGCCGCGCGCTCGTCCACCGTGAGGTGCTCCGCTATTGGTGCGTCGTTCGCCACGGTCGCGATCCCCTCTCCACCCCGGTGCGTCGGCGGCATCGTCTCGTCCCTGTCAGACCGACTCGATCACTCTGCCTGCTTGTGCTCGTCGTCGCACTTCGGCCGGCGCGCCACCGTAGAACAGCGGCGCGGCCACCGCCGTCCGAATCGCGACCAGGGCGCGGTGCGTCACGCGACGAGGCGGAGCAAACCGTCGGCAAGCAGCGCGGCACCGAACGCGAGCGAGATCCAGACACGCAACCCACGGGCGTGCGTGCTGACCCACGACTCGGTCCGTTCGAGAATCGGTGCGGCCCGGTTGGGTGCGAGAATCACGAACCCGACGGACGCCCACACGAGGGCCGTGGCGATGACGACATAGGAGACCACCAGGTTCGCACCGGTGACCCGTCCGCCATCGGCTCCACTGACCGCGGCCATGGCCAGCAGCCGTGAGCAGCAGGCGCTTCGGTCCGCCGAAGCCGAGCAGGGCCGCCATCAAGAACGCGGTGACGGGACGCATCTCGTGGAGGCCGGCGATGATCGAAGTCCCGCGGGCGGTCCGCTCGGGGGCAGAGTCGGAGTGCCTGGTCCTCACGCCGACCATCAGGAGCACGGTGCCGACGAGCATCTCGACGACCGCCTCGATCGTGTCGTGGGAGTCGACCCGGTCGACGAACGCCGCGCCGACGACCAATCCGACCAGGCATGCGAGTGTCGTGCCGGCCAGGAACCCGATCCCGTCGGCACGCCGGCGCGCGCTCCTGATGACGACCAACGTCGCTGTCATGGCGAGTGGGCTGACAGCAGCCACAACCGCCAAGAGCGTGACGTGGAACGCGGCGTTCACGATGGCTGCTGCCCCGGCCGAGGTCCGCCGGCACGACTCGACCACCACGCCCCGAGCGCCAAGAGCGCGGCGACGCCCAGTGCACCGGGCAGGGTGTGGTCGGCGACGACTGGGATCGGGCCGGTCTGTAGAGCGTCCGACATGGCGAGATACTGCCAACAGCGACGACCGTTCGCGTTGGCGGCCCAGCTCAGCCGGGAGAAGGTGCCGGCTCGGTCGACGCGTCCCTGCGGGGACGTTTTCGACAGCGCCGTCAGTTGCCGGGGTGGTCTACTCGCCCTCCTCGAGTCGCTCGAGAGCCTGCTCCCCCGCCTCGGTGAGCCGGATGTTGGCGCCCGCCTCGGCCATCAGACCCGACGGCAGGCACTCCTCTACGGCGGCTCGCATCTCGTCCATCGTGAGGCAGGGGGACGCGGAGCCCCCGAAGTCGTCGTACCAGCGCAGATGGTTGCGCATGGGACCCTGACGGCGAATCACCTCGAGCGCAGCGCGGCGGATGGCAGGCATGGTCGGAGGCTCACGTGGCCACTGCCAGGGTCGAGTCAGGCACAGACAGAGCCTGGCCCGAACGAGCCTGCGGCTCCACTCCCTCGGCCTGTCACACTCGGCCGGTGGCTCAAGCCACATGACGTAGCCGTCGATCCTCGCGGACATGCCCCGCCTCGCCGCCGCCGCCCTCAGCCTGGCCCTGTTGAGCGCCGCCTGCAGCAGCGACGCCAGCCAACAGGTTGCGGCCGGCGACAACGGGCCGACGGCGCCCGGACCCGTCGCGTCGGCGCCTTCGACCACACCGGTCACGTCGGTCACAACGACCACAACGACCACGCCGAACACACCGAGCACGACGGTGATCCCTGTGTCGCCTCCCACATCCAGGTGGCTCGACCCATCCGCTGCGCTGTTGACCGCCGACGAGGTGGCGGCGCCCTGGGAGCCGCCGACCAGCAACGAGACCGACGGCTACGACATCGGAGCCAACCAGACCGACTGCGACGCCTTCTGGGCCATCGAACGAGCGGCCGAGCGCCCGGGCGCGACCCGTTCGTGGTTCCAGCCCGGCGCCAACCTCGATCACACCGTGCACGACACCGGCGACGCCATCGCCATCCAGATCGACGCCGCCTTCGCTACCCTCGCCGACCTTTGCCCGACGGTGCGGTGGCTCGAGGGCGGATCGTTCGACATCGAGGTGATATCGACGGCTGCCGAGGGCGTCCAGGCCCTCGAGCTGGTCAACGACACCGGCGAGGTCGAGTGGGTGGCCCTCGCCGTACGGGGCAACCTGGTCTCCAGGCTCCGCTACGTGCGCTTCGGTGACGACGCATCGACCCAGCCCGACCACGAGGCCCTCGAAGAGTTCGCCGAACTGGCCACGGCCATGCTCATCCGCCTGGCTGCGACCGATCCGCAGCCCGTCCCGGACTCCGGCCCGATGCCCTCGGCGCCCACCCTGGAGGCGGCGCTGGTGACCGCCGCCGACCTTCCCGGGGCCTACACCGAGACCAAGACCGACACCTACGAGTCGACCGATCCCGACGGCGAATGGATCGCGGGCTGCGACGCGTCGCGTGTGGTCAAGGTGATGGACAGCTGGTTCACGCTGGAGCGCCTCCTGCGCCCCGACGACGGCGGTGTCGGGGTGCAGCACCTTCTGGGCCGAGCCCCGAACCAGAACGCAGCCCGGGCGGCGGTCGCTGGCATAGCCAACATGCAGGACTGCGACCTGTCAGCCGACGTGAGCCTTGGTGGCGCGACGCTCATCGGAGGGGTCGTGCCCGACGGGTCAGGCGGCCTGGCCACCTACCTGCAGGTCAGCCACCCCGACGAACCTGACAGCGGCCTGCTGGTGGCGTACCACGCCCACGACGTCATCGGTGTGCTCGCCATGACGAGCGAATCGGGTGACCCGCCGTCGATCGACGATCACCTCG
>JAOTZB010000257.1 GCA_029861625.1 Acidimicrobiia bacterium | reverse complement strand
ACCGCCAGAAGCTGAGCCGGGGCCGCGATCTGGTCGGCACGGTGCTCGTCTCGGTGTTCGCGCCCGACGACCTCGTGCTCGTGAAGGGGGGCCCGAGCAATCGTCGGGCATTCGTCGACGACCTGGTGGTCGGTCGCCATCGATCGAACGATCGTGACCGCAACGAGCTCGACAAGGTCCTGCGGCAACGCAATGCCCTGCTGAAGCAGTGCCGCGGCCGCCTCGACGGCGCGGCCGCGGCCACCCTCGATGTGTGGGACACGAAGTTCGCGGAGCTCGGCGACCGGTGGGCCGATCTCCGGTCCGACGCGCTCGCGGCGATTCGCCCGGCTGTCGCCGATGCCCACCGAGATCTCAGTGCCGGTGCCGCCGACGTCACCGTGGCCTACGAACCTGTGTGGCGGGGGTCGGGTCTCGCGGCGGCCCTGGAGGCTTCGAGGGAGACGGATCTGCGGCGAGGAGTGACGACCATCGGCCCGCACCGTGACGAGATCGACATCGGGCTCGCCGGGATGCCGTCGCGAACCCATGCATCCCAGGGCGAGCAGCGCACGCTGGCCTTGTCACTGCGGTTGGCTGCACATCGCCATCTCGCCGAGGTTCACGACAGCAGTCCGATCCTGTTGCTCGACGACGTGTTCTCCGAGCTCGACCCGAGTCGGAGCGCGGCCCTGCTCGCGTCGCTGCCGGCCGGGCAGGTGTTCGTGAGCACCGCCGGCCCGCTCCCCGTCGACGCCGCGCCCGACCAGCACATCGATCTGGCAGTTCGTCGAGCGGTGTGATGAGCAGTCGAGCTCACGAAGGTGTCGTTGTCATGCCCGGTGGGCCAGACTGATCGTCATGGCCTGGGAACCGCTGCCCCGAGGATTCGGCACCGAACCGAAGCCGATCGGCGCGGCTCTCGATCGTGTGGCGCGATCTCTCGGAGCTCCGTCTGCTGATGTGTTGACCCAGATCTTCGGCCACTGGTCCGACCTCGTCGGTGCCGGCGTCGCCGACCATGCAACGCCGCTGAGCCTCGACGACACCACGTTGTCGGTCACCGTCAGCGACCCGGCATGGAGTACCCAGCTCCGGCTGCTCGAGCCCCTCCTCCTGGAACGGTTGGCCAGCCAGCTCGGGCCCGGCGCGGTCACCAAGATCGTCGTACGAGTGCGGGTCGACTGACCGGTCGACCTTCCCCGGCCGCGGCGCGATCGACACCCTGCGACCGGCCCGGGCGAAGCCGGGAATGTCGTACCCGAGCTGGTAGGATCACAAGGACGTGATTTCCCCTGTGAGCTGCAGTTTCGGGCCCTGTGGCCCCTCGGACAATTCGACCTGGGTCCCGGCGGGAGCACCAACACCCGTACCGTCGCCGATGGCTGATCGCGGCCCGGCCAGGGTGTTCCGTACCGCTCGGGCCAACGGGCCCGACATGAGAAGAACGAACAATGGCTGACGCATCGACCTCCTCGTCCTACGGCGCCGAGGACATCCAGGTCCTCGAAGGGCTCGAGGCCGTCCGGAAGCGCCCGGGCATGTACATCGGCTCCACCGGCCCCACCGGTCTGCATCACCTCGTCTACGAGGTCGTCGACAACGCTGTCGACGAGGCCATGGCCGGCTACGCCACGAGCATCGAGATCACCCTGCTGGCCGACGGCGGCTGTGAGGTGACCGACGACGGCCGTGGCATCCCCGTCGGCGTCCACCCGAAATTCCCCGACCTCACTGCGGCCGAGGTGGTGCTCACTGTTCTTCACGCCGGCGGCAAGTTCGGTGGCGACGGCTACAAGATGTCCGGTGGCCTGCACGGGGTGGGCGTGTCGGTTGTGAACGCGCTGAGCGCCCGCGTCGAGGTCGAGATCGATCGAGACGGCAAGCACTACACGATGAGCTTCGTCGACGGCGGTGAGCTGTCGACTCGGCTCGGCGAGGTCGGCGACTCGGTCGGGGGAACCGGCACCGCGGTGCGCTTCTGGCCCGACCCGACCATCTTCAAGGAAGGCACCGAGTTCCGCGCCGCCACCTTGCTCGAGCGCTTCCAGATGATGGCCTTCCTGAACAAGGGCCTCGCGATCACCTTCCACGACCAACGCGCCGGCCGCTCCGCCGAACCGACCGTGTTCAGATACGACGGCGGCATCATCGACTTCGTTCGGCACGTGAACGCGTCGAAAGAGGCCTTGTTCTCGGCCGTCGGCTATCTCGACGCAGTCGGCGACGATCAAGAGGTCGAGATCGCGTTCCAGTGGAACACCGGGTACAACGCCGACGGCATCCACTCCTTCGCGAACGGCATCAACACGATCGAGGGTGGCATGCACGAGCAGGGCTTTCGCACCGCGCTCACCCGCGTCGTCAACAGCTACGCGCGCGACAAGGGTCTGCTCAAGGAGAACGAGGACAACCTCGCTGGTGAAGACATCCGCGAGGGACTCACCGCGATCATCTCGGTCCGGCTCAAGGATCCGCAGTTCGAGGGTCAGACCAAGTCGAAGCTCGGGAACGTCTCGATGCGCTCGCTGGTCGAGCGAGCGACGAACGATCACCTGAAGACCTGGCTCGAGGAGCATCCCTCCGAGGGCAAGCGCATCGTGTTGAAGGCAGTCCAGGCCGCCCGAGCCCGCATAGCCGCTCGTTCGGCGCGCGACGCGACGCGCCGGAAGTCCGCGCTCGACGGTGCCGGCCTGCCGGGCAAGCTCGCCGACTGCTCGTCGCGCGACCCCCGCGAGTCCGAGATCTACATCGTCGAGGGAAACTCGGCCGGAGGGTCCGCCAAGGACGCCCGCGACCCGCGGGTCATGGCGATCCTGCCCATCCGCGGCAAGATCCTCAACGTCGAACGAGCCCGCATCGACAAGATGTTGAAGAACACCGAGGTCATGTCGCTCATCCAGGCCATCGGTGGGGGTGTCGGCGAGGAGTTCGAGGCCGACAACATCCGCTACCACAAGGTGGTCATCTTGTGCGATGCCGATGTCGATGGCAGCCACATCCGCACGCTGCTCCTCACGTTCTTCTTCCGGCAGATGCGCGAGATGGTCGAGCGAGGGCACGTGTTCATCGCCCAGCCGCCGCTGTACTCCACCGAGGTCGGCAAGGAGAAGATCTACCTCAAGGACGACGCGGCCAAGAGCGCGTTCCTCGCGGCGCATCCGAACCACAAGAACGACTTCGGACGGCTCAAGGGCCTGGGCGAGATGGATGCGTCCGAGCTCTGGGCCACCACGATGGATCCCACCCGGCGCACGCTGTTGCAGGTGTCGGTCGAGCAGGCTGCGCTGGCCGACGAGGTGTTCGCGATCCTGATGGGCGACGACGTCGAGAGCCGCAAGCACTTCATCCAGACCAATGCCGCCGATGTGCGATTCCTCGACATCTGAGCCGCGGCGTACCACGGAGGACATGAGCCGGTGAGCGATCTGCCCCCCACCGACGGCACCGATGGCGGCGTCACGTTCGGCGCCATAGAGCCCATCGAGATCCAAGAGGAGATGGAGCAGTCCTTCCTCGACTACGCCATGTCGGTCATCGTGTCGCGGGCCCTGCCCGACGCTCGTGACGGGCTGAAGCCGGTTCATCGTCGCATCCTGTGGGGCATGCACGATCAGGGTCACCGGCCCGATCGCAGTCACGTCAAGTGCGCTCGGGTGGTGGGCGACGTGATGGGCAAGTACCACCCTCACGGCGACACGGCCATCTACGACGCACTCGTGCGCTTGGGTCAGGACTTCTCGCTGCGGCACCCGTTGATCGACCCGCACGGCAACTTCGGTTCGCCGTCGGACCCACCGGCGGCGATGCGCTACACCGAGTGCCGGCTGTCCCAGCTCGCCATTCACATGCTCGAGGGCATCGAGGAGGACACGGTCGACTTCGTCGAGAACTTCGACGGTTCGAACGTCGAGCCGGTGGCCTTGCCCAGCCGTTTCCCGAACCTGTTGGTCAGCGGCGGCCAGGGCATAGCGGTCGGCATGGCGACCAACATCCCGCCGCACAACCTCGGCGAGGTCATCGACGCGACGATCCACCTGATCGACAATCCCGACGCCACCTCCGACGATCTGATGGAGTTCGTGAAGGGCCCCGACTTCCCGACCGGCGGCAAGATCCTCGGGCGGGCCGGTATGGAGGACGCCTACCGCACCGGCCGAGGCTCGATCCGTCTGCGGGCCGACGCCGAGATCATCGAGGGCGAAGGCAAGTCCGCCGATCAGATCATCGTCACCGCGATTCCGTACCAGACCAGTGTCGACCAGATCGCCCAGAAGGCGGCCGAGCTGGTCGACCGGGGCGAGCTCGACGGCATCCGGGCCATTCGCAACGAGTCGGCCAAGGGCAAGACCCGGCTCGTGTTCGACCTGAAACGCGATGCGCCCGGGCTGGTGATCCTGAACAACCTCTACAAGCACACGCCGCTCCAGACGAACTTCTCGGCCAACATGGTCGCGCTCGTCGATGGCGTGCCTCGCACGTTGAACCTACGCGACGCCCTGGTGGCCTACGTCGATCACCAGATCGATGTGATCACCCGCCGGTCCGAGTACCGCCTCGATCAGCGCCGCAAGCGGGCTCACATCGTCGAGGGTCTACTGAAGGCGCTCGACCTGATCGACCAGATCATCGCGCTCATCCGGGCCTCGGAGAACCGCGACGCGGCCCGGTCCGGCCTGATGGGCGACGGCTTCGACTTCTCCGAGATCCAGGCGAACCACATTCTCGATCTGCAGCTCGGACGCCTCACCCGCCTCGGCCGGAGCAATCTCGAAGAAGAGCTGGCCGAACTGCTCGAGGCCATCGCCGCCCTCGAAGCCATACTCGGCGACGACGGCCGGCTCCGGGCCGTCATCAAGGACGAGATGGGCGAGATCCGCGCCGCCCACGCGACGCCCCGCCGCAGCGTGCTCACCCACGACCCGGGTGCTCTCGACATCGAAGACCTCATCGACGACGAGGATCTCGTGTTCACCCTCAGCGCGTCCGGGTACGTGAAGACAGTTGCAGCCGACGAGTTCCGAACCCAGGGCCGCGGCGGTCGAGGTGTCGCCGGGGCGAACCTGAAGGATGGCGACTACGTCGCGACCCTCATGCATACGAGCGCGCACGCGTATCTGCTGTTCTTCACCACGCTGGGCAAGGTGTTCCGCCTCAAGGCGCACGAGATCCCGATGACCAGCCGCACCGCCCGGGGCACGGCGATCGTCAACCTGCTCCAGTTCCAGCCCGACGAGCGCATCGCAGCGGTCATCGATACACGCGACTACGAGACGAATCGCTACCTGTTCTTCACCACTCGCAACGGCCGGGTGAAGAAGACACGGTTCAACGAGTACGACAAGTCACGCCGCGACGGGTTCATCGCGATCAAGCTCAACGAGGGCGATCAGCTCGTCTCGGTCGTTCCCACCGTCGGCGACGACGACATCATGGTGTCGTCGCGGCACGGACAGACCATTCGGTTCTCCGAGGGCGATGTCCGCCCGATGGGTCGATCGGCCGCAGGAGTCATCGGCATGAAGTTCCGTGGCGACGACTACGTCGTCGGTTGTGCGGTCGTGCAACCCGAGCAGTTCGTGCTCCACGTCACCGAGAGCGGTTTCGGACAA
>JAOTZB010000256.1 GCA_029861625.1 Acidimicrobiia bacterium | reverse complement strand
TCCTCGCGTGGGCTGAGTCGACACGCATCGTTGCGCCGGTCAGATGCGATGGGCTAGAGGATCAAGTCACAACGATCCAGGCACAGCCCCGTGCAAAGGTGGGCTACTCCGGCGTGCCGCGCTCACTCGGTCGGCAGGCACTGCTCTTGACGACACCTATGATCGGGCGATGGACTCCGGGGACTTGTCGCGCGCCTTCTTCGACGCCTTTCGTCGCCGCGACCTCGACACGATGATCTCGATGATGGCCGAGGATGTCCGCTACGAGATACCGAACGTCCCGATGCTCACCTCCCGCGACGCCGTAAGAGAGATGTACACGACGTTGTTCGAGGCCCTCGGCGAGGCCGAGATCAAATTGCTCGAGTCCATTGCTCAAGACAACAAGGCGGCGCTCATCCTGTCACTTCCCGGCAGCGACGAGGCCGGTGGCTCGATCTTCCATCAGTGGTCCGACGATGGTCTGCTCCTGCACTACCAGAGCTTCTCGCGCTCGTAGTGCCGCCTGATCGCGGGTCAGACCGGTACGAAGTCGCAGAAGCGGAGTCGGGCACGGGCGGGCCGCATCCGGCCGCGCACATACCCTGCGGTACTTCGCACACCGACCCGCTCGGAAACGTTCGGGTGATCCATCGGCCGAGAGCAGCACAGTCTGTGGGGTCGATCCGGTCCGAACGTGTCGTGGCCGTACAACAGACGTACAACGCGACGGGCACCGACGATTGCAGACGAGCAGAGACGACAGATCTCCGTTCCATGCTGCGCGTGCCGTCTGGGCAGGACTGATGCCAACGATCGCCCACGTGCGCCGACGTCAGGCTCGTTTCTCATAACCCGAAGGTCGTAGGTTCAAATCCTACCCCCGCCACCAAACCAAGAAGGCCCGGAAACTCAACGTTCCGGGCCTTCAGCGTTCCCGGCGAAGCGCGGTTCTTGTCAACGACGGCAACCGTTTGTCGATGCGGCTCCTGTGCTGGCGGTGTGCTGGCTGCGAGCTCCTGAGAGCTCGAGGTGGCTCCAGGAGCCAGGTGAGCGGCGAGCTGCCGCGGGTACCGTCGGAGCATGAGCTCGGAAGGCGGCGACAACGAACACGACGGTGTCATCTCGCGTCGAGTCGACAAGATCCGCCGCCTCGGCAAACGGGGGACAGCGCGGTTGGCCGAGCTGCGGGCCTTCAGTGTTCCGGTCGACGTTGCCGCCCGCATCTATGAGCGCGACAAGGCCTACTTCGGTTCAGTGCTGGGAAGCGCCCTGGCGTTTCGGCTGTTTCTCTTCATGTTGTCGTTGATCGCGCTCGCAGTCGGTATCGGAACCTACGTGGTCGACCTGGGCGTCATCGACAACGGTGCGAGCGACGATTTGGGTCTCACCGGCACCTTGGCCGTGGAGGTCGACCAAGCCCTGGAGACCTCACAGACGAGAGCCTGGTTCTTCATCATCACGGGTGTCACCGGCACGGCATGGGCGGGCAAGAACCTGGCGTCGACGCTCGTGGCGGTGAGCTCGAGTGCCTGGCAGCTCACCCGGAGGGAGAGCGCGACAACGGTCCGCGTGGTTGCCATGGTCACCGGACTGAACGCAAGTTTGCTGCTCGTGACGACAACCTTGGGTGTGATTCGGCGACAGGGCGGTCTGGCGGTGGCGACCACATCGCTCATCGTCGTCCTGTTCGTGTACGCGGCCGGTTGGTTCTTCGTCACCTTGGCGCTACCCCGTGGCACCTCCGATCCCGGAGCCATGCTGCCGGGGGCGTTGCTGGTGGGTGCCACGATGATGGCCATGCAAGGCCTGTCACAGTTCTATCTGGCACCCCGTCTCGACTCGGAGTCCCAGGTTCTCGGCGGGGTGGGCATTGCGGCGGTGGCGCTGGGCTGGTTGTTCTTCGCGAGTCGGGCGATGGTGACGAGCCTCGCCGTCAACGCGGTCGTCTACGAGCAGATCGGCAGCGTTTCGCGGCTGCTGCTGGTCATACCCGGTGTCCGGCGGATCCCGATGCGCTTCCCGAGCGTGGCCGGGTACTTCGACCTGGAGTCAGCGATCGAGAACGACGAGATCTGACTGGCCGCGTCGCCTGAGCGGGCCGGCCTGGCAACGTCGTTGGTCAGCCGTCGACCGAGTCGTGGAGGAGCCAGTTGCCGAGCAGGCGGCCGAGCTCGTCGGTGCGGCGGCTCGTCAGCGCCAGCTTCTTGCCGGAACCGACGAGACCGAGCACGACCACGCCCGAACCGAACGGTCGCCCGAAGCCGCCCCCGGCGACCTGGACCGACGCGTCGCGGGGGATCGGCATCGGTGAGTCGACCAGGGAGCGTTCTTCTTGGGTGAGGGCGTCGATCGCACGAACTCCGAACTCCCGGTCGAAGTCGCCCGGCGTGTACGTCGCCCGCCCCACGACCAGCTGTTCGCCGGTCAGGCGGATCGAGTTGTAGCGGGCCGGGCTCCAGACAGTGGCGGCCACGATCAGCAGGAACGGGCTCGCGACGATGCCCCAGCCGTTCAGCGCGAAGTCGGTCGTCAATTCGACGACGACGAGAGTGATCGCGACCAGAGCGATCGCGGCGGCATTCGGCGCGCTGGCATGTTCCTCGTGCAACACGTCGCGTGACACGAGGTCGTTTGACATCAGAACCACGTCCGACGCGGAATCGGCTGACGCGTGGACGAGCACATTCTCGCCCCGCCTCGACGCGTCGATTACCTCTCCAGCCCGAAGTGCTCGTCGTCGGCGTCGCGTCGGGCGCGGCGCCCGTCGACGACGGGTTCAGGTGCTCGATTAGGGTCCCTCGTGACCGAAGGAACTCGAACCATGCAGACCCTGCGAACGCCCGACGAACGTTTCGTCGACCTCCCGGACTTCCCGTTCGAGCCGCACTACGCCGATATCCCGGACGGTGATGGGGGCACCCTGCGGGTGCACTATCTCGACGAAGGGCCGGCCGACGCCTCGCCCGTGCTCCTCCTGCACGGCGAGCCGTCGTGGAGCTATCTCTACCGCCACATGATTCCGCCGCTCGTCGCGGCCGGGCATCGGGTGGTGGTGCCCGACCAGGTTGGGTTCGGCCGCAGCGACAAGCCGGCGGAGCAGACCGACTACAGCTACGCCCGCCATGTGGCATGGATGTCGAGCCTCGTGTTCGACCACCTCGACCTGACCGACGCCACCTTCTTCGGGCAGGACTGGGGCGGCCTCATCGGGCTGCGTCTGGTGACGGCACAACCCGACCGCTTCGCACGGGTCGCCATCGCCAACACCGGGTTGCCCAACGGTCACACCCGGCCGAGTGAGGCCTTCATGCGATGGCAGAAGTTCTCACAGGAGGCGCCGGTGTTCCCGATCGGCGACATCGTCAACGGTGGATGCGCCACCGACCTCTCCCCCGAGGTCATCGCTGCGTACGACGCGCCCTTCCCGGACGACTCCTTCAAGGCCGGGGCGCGAATCTGGCCCTCGTTCGTCCCCACCTCGCTCGACGATCCCGAAGCGCCGGCGAACCAAGAGGCCTGGACGGTCCTCGAGCAGTTCGACAAGCCGTTCCTGTGTTGCTTCAGCGACCTCGACCCCGTCACCAAGGGAGGGGACAGGCCTTTCCTCGAGAAGGTCCCCGGCGCCAAGGGGCAGCCCCGCACGACGATCGAGGGCGCCGGTCACTTCGTCCAGGAGGACAAGGGTCTCGAGCTGGCCGACCTGCTCATCGGCTTCATCACATCGTGACCGGCCCGGTCTCGGAGCGGTGGCTGGAGCTGAGCCGGCGGGCGGCCTTTTCCTCTCATCGGCTCATCGGCTGGATCTACTGGGATCCGTTCGCCATCGAGCAGTACTCGGCGCTGGGACCGGACCCGTTCAGCTACTACATCGCCACCCGCGGCGCGACGCTGGCCGACGCCGGGAACGACGCGGTAGCCGCCGCGTTCTACTCGATCAGCCCGGAGTACGTCTCGGTCAGTCTCGACGACTGTCGGGCGCACACGACGTTCGCCGACGGGGCCGCGGCCCGTGATGCAGGCGTCCTGGCCGGGCTCCGCGAGTACGTGCCCGAGATCTGTGACGACCTGGCAACACTGGCTGGTCCGTTGTGGGAGGCAGCCGACGCCCTTCCCGTGGCGGGTCGGGTGTTGTTCGCATCGTTGCGGGAGTGGCCACGGCCCGACGATCCGCTGCTGTCGGCCTGGCTGGCCGTCAACTGCATCCGCGAGTGGCGCGGCGACACCCACTGGGCCATTCACATTGCCGAGGATCTCGGTCAGATCGAGGCCGGCATTCTCGACGGTGCGTGGCGCTTCTACGCCGACGACTGGCTTCCCCGCAGCCGCGGTGCCGACGATGATGCGCTGGCTGCCGCCTTCGCCGAGCTCGAACGGCGCGGGCTGGCCACTGACGGCAAGGTCAACGACCGGGGCTTCGAGTATCGACAGAAGCTCGAAGATCGTCTCGACAGCCTCGCGTCTGCCGCCTGGCATCACCTCGGCGAGGAGCGGGCCGTGCAGTTCCTCGACCTCATCGAACCGGTCGGCTCGCGTCTGGTCGAACGTATCGACGCGACCGCCGGTCCGAATTGGATGCCCGCGGCCCGAGAACGGGTCTCGCGATGACCGACGTCCGCCGCACCAGCTGATCGTATTCTCGGGCCTCCACGGCACGACCATTCCGGACACCATCTCCAGGCCATCACCGATGAGGAGACGACCACGTGACCCGCCCATCGAGATTCGAAGGCACGATCGGCCGAGCTCTCGCGGACTCCGAACCCTGGTTCGACGAGCCGCCGCACCCACGCGACGACGCCCCCAACGTGGTGATGGTGTTGCTCGACGACACGGGGTTCGCCCAGTTCGGCTGCTACGGCTCCGACGTCGACACGCCGAACGTCGACGCGCTCGCCGCCAACGGCCTGCAGTTCACCAACTTCCATGTCACGCCACTCTGCTCGCCGACGCGCGCGTCGCTGCTCACCGGACGATCCCAGCACGCCGTCGGGATGCGGGCGCTGTCGAACTTCCGCACCGGCTTCCCGAATCAGCTCGGCCACATCAGCCACCACGCCGCGACGGTTGCCGAGGTGCTGCGGGAAGAGGGCTACGCCACGTTCTGTGTCGGCAAGTGGCACCTCGCCCCGATGGAGCAGTGCTCGGCGGCCGGACCGTTCGATCAGTGGCCGCTGGCTCGTGGCTTCGACCGCTTCTATGGCTTTCTCGAAGGCGAGACCGACCAGTTCCACCCCGACCTGGTGTGCGACAACCACCCCCTCGAGCCGCCGGCCACGCCCGAAGACGGCTACCACGTGTCGGAGGACATCGTCGATCAACTGCTGAGGATGGTGTCGGACTCCAAGGGTGTTCGCCCCGATCGCCCGTTCTTCGCGTACGTGCCCTTCGGTGCCACCCATGCGCCGCACCAGGCCCCCGCCCGCTACCTGGAGAAGTACCAAGGCCGCTACGACGAAGGCTGGGACGTGGTCCGTGAGCGCTGGTTCAACCGCCAGCTCGAGCTCGGCGTCATCCCCGAGGGCACACGGCTCGCGCCGCGTAACCCGGGAGTCGACGCGTGGGACGACCTCCCCGAGAACCAGAAGAAGCTGGCCTGCCGCCTGCAAGAGGCGTTCGCC
>JAOTZB010000255.1 GCA_029861625.1 Acidimicrobiia bacterium | reverse complement strand
GTTCTCGCAAGCGATCATCTCCTCGATGTCCGACAACTTGAGTATTGCCGAGCTGTACGACTTGCTCGAGACCGACGCGCCTGCCGTGCGGACTCCGGCACTTGTCGAACTGGTCGGCGACGCGTCGCGGCGCCTGGCGGTCTACGGCACTCTCGCACCGGGGCGACCCAACCATCATGTCGTGGAGCCTCTCGACGGGGTCTGGAGCACCGGCTGGGTGCGCGGGCACCTCTTCGACTCGGGGCGAGGGGCCGCGGCGGGGTACCCAGGGGTCGTCCTCGATCGCGGCGGCCCGGGCGTACCAATCGATCTCCTGGTGAGCGACGACCTGCCGTTCGCTTGGCGAGCACTCGACCGGTTCGAGGGGCCGGGATACCGTCGGGCGCTCGCCCCCGTTCTCGACCAGACCGGAGGGCTGGTTGCGGTCGCCAACATCTACGTGTTGATCCCCGACGCAACGCCGCGATGACGTATCGAGGCTCCGATGCGAACCCTGCGTGGCTCCGGAACGGCGACTGGCGAGTCCCCGTGGCGACATGCCTCACCGGATCCTTGAATACCGGGATGGTGCTTCAGCAATCTGGACACCCACCACATAGCGCTCACATAACACTCTCATAACGCTCATGTGAGCGACACATTGTGTGTACGGGACTGTCCCATTACGCTTGCGGGCACGACACAGGACCACGCCACTTTGGTCGCCCGGCCTATGTACACAGGGTGGCCGCCGGTTACGATTGTTGGTGACCGGTGGGCCACCGGTTGGCTTCTCAGCCAGGTAGGAACGAGAACAGTGGTAGGACATCTTTCATCTCTGAGCACGCCTGCGGTGTGCATGACCGATCGGATCATGGCGTGCTGACTCGGGCGATCGCCGTGTCCAACGGCAAGGGCGGAGTAGGCAAGACCTCGATCGCAGCCAATGTTGCCGCGGTGGCCGCCGTCTCCGGGTGGCAGGTGCTCGTCATCGATCTCGACCCTCAAGGCAACCTCGGTTCCGACCTCGGCTACAAACAGCTCGGACTGTCGGATGAGGGCGAGGCCCTCGCCCAGGCGATCCAGTTCGAACGCCAACTCGTTCCGCCGGCGATCGGTGTCCGGCCCAACCTCGATGCCGTCCCTGCCGGCCGCGCCACTCTCGACCTCGCCGCGGTTCTGCAGCAGCGGCAGATCAACGGCGTCAGCTCCGCCGCAGCACTGGCGGCGGCGCTGGCGTCGATCGAAGAGGACTACGACCTCGTCGTCTTCGACTGCCCTCCCGGCGACAACGTGCTCGGCGACCTCGGCCTTGCGGCCTCGCGTGGTCTCGTCGTCCCGGTCCGGTTCGACAGCGGATCGCTCGACGGGCTCGAGCTGATGGCTGCTCGCTTCTCTCGCGTGAAGGCGGGTGGCCTCAATCCGCATCTGGAGCTCCTCGGCATCGTCCTGTTCGACTTCCCGCTGCGCGCCACCGCGCTGCGCAGCCAGGTGGAGGATGAGTTGCGGCGCGACTTCGCAGGCGGCGTCCGTGTCTTCACGACCGCCATCCGCCACTCCCAACGGGCGGCATTCGACATGCGGCGCGAGGGCATCACAGCCGCCGAGTACGAGCTCCTCGCAGAGACCGACCGCAGCAACCGTCTCGACCTCCTCAAGACGAACAGAGCAGCTCTCAAAGAGGCCGGACCGGCCCTATCGCAAGCCGCCGCCGGTATCGCCGATGACTACGTAGCGCTCGCCAACGAGCTGCTCGGAGCGTTCGCCGAACTGCCCGACCTCGACGAGGTGACGACGTGAGCGACCGCAAGCTCGACGTGCCCAAGCCGAAGCGCACTCGTGACGTGACCGGCTTCGGCACGCCGTCCCCACCCGCCGAGCCGACCACATCGGCCAAGGCGAAGAAGGAACGAGCCGCACCGTCGTCGTCGTCCTCGCCCCGGACGACTGCCGCCAAGCCCAAAGCGAAGCCGACCGGCGCAAAGGCCGCCCCGACCGACGCCAAGCGCAGCCGCTCGAGCGGACGAGTCGCGGACGACCAGATGGTGCGCATCCACGCCACCGTGTCGCCGGCCGTGGCAGACGCATTGCGGCGCCGAGTCGACCTCACCGGCGACACACATACCGAAGTGCTTGCTGAGGCGTTCGTCTCGCGTGGGTCCGAGCTTTCGGCGGGCGACAGCGCCGAGCGAGCCAAGTACGAGGATGCGGGGTTCCGCCCGAAGCGACCGAAGCGGGTCCGCGGCCGGATGACGGCCACCTTCTATGTATCGGTGAAGGCGCGCAGCACGCTCGACCGGGCCGCTACGGCCGCCGGGTTTGCCAGCCGTTCTGCCTTCATCGATGCACTCCTGCGAGCGGAGCTCGACCTCGAGGAGGTCGCGAAGTGACCGTTGCGGGGACGCGCCATGGGCCGGACGCATCATTGTCCGTACAAAACGTCAAGGGACCGCAATTTTGGGGACGCCGCGGTGTCTCACCTCTGGTAGATCTGCAAACGTTCGCTTCGGCGACCCGAATGGGCCGGGTGGTCGGCTCGATCGGTACAAGGGCACAAAACAAACAAGGGCAATGGGCCAGCCATGTCATGGGTAGATACAGGTAGGGGTGCGCGTCGCGCATTTGCGGCGCTCCTCGCGTTCATGGTGGTGGCGACTTTGATGGTCGTCCAGACACCACCCGCTTACGCCGCGCCTGGCGACCGGTGCTGGGTGTTCTCCGATGGCAACGACCGGCTCTACCGCTGGGACTTCGACACCTCGACGCTGCAGAACATCGGCGGCGCGGGCGTATCTGCGATCGAGGCGATCGCGTGGGACCCGGTGACCCAGACCCTGTGGGCTGCAAACGCCGGCCAACTCGGGACCCTGAATCAGACGACGGGCGCCTTCACGGCAACCGGCCCCAACTTCGGTCTCGATCTCGACGGGATGGCAATCAACCCGTTCACCCGGCAGATGTTCGTCTCGCACCGGACCGGCTCGGGGGGTGTCTACGACGACCTGGCGATAATCGACCTCACCACCTTCAACATCACCTTCATCGGACCGATCGCGGGGGCGGTCGACACGAGTGGCAACCCGTTGTACGACATCGACGATCTCGGCTTCAACCCGGTCGACGGCAGGCTGTACGCAGCTACGAGCGCCGGGGGCAATCCCACGTTGGTCCGGCTGGCGCCGGACGTGGGGTCGGTGGAAGCGACGATAGGGGAGTTCGGCGTCAACGACATGGAGGGCCTCGACTACGACGCCTTCGGGAACCTCCGGGGCACCACAGGGACCGGGGGCACTCCGAGGGACTCGCTGTTCGATGTCAACAAGACGACGGGCGCCGCGACGTTGGTGACGAGCTTCACCGCCGGTTCGGACTACGAAGGCATCGCCTGCTACAACAGCAGCACGCCTGGCTTCAATACGATCACGGGCACGGTCTTCTTCGACATCGACGAGGACGGAGTCTTCGGGGGCGGTGACACGGGAACGGGCGGTCACCTCGTCTACCTGTACCGCGATGTCGACGGTGATGGTGTCTTGTCGAACAGTGACGACATCACGGGCGACGGCGTCCTCGACAGTGACGACATCATGGCGACGGCAACATCGGCCAGCGACGGCTCCTACCAGTTCACGCCGGCCGCTTCCGGTGCATTCGTCATGGTCATCGAGCCGCTCTCGCTTCCGGTCGGACACATGCTCACGTCTCCGGCGACCCAGACCGCCAACTTCGGCACCGGCTACGGCGGTACCGATACTGGGAACAACTTCGGCTACACCGCACCAGGCGAGCTCGACGTCACGAAGACATCCGACGTCGTCGGTGAAGCCGACCCTGGTGACCTGGTCACGTACACCATCACAGTCGACAACGACAGCAGCTTCCTCCACAACAACATCACGGTGTCGGATGCGGTGCCGCCCGGAACGAGCTGGGTGTCGACGACGGTGACCACTCCAGTCGCCTCCGGCGTGATCAGCACGGCCTCGGACAACTTCAACACGAACACGTACAGCGGTGGCACCGGATGGCTGGGTCCCTGGGTTGAGGACAGCGACGACGGGTCGCCGAGCGGCGGGCTCATCCGGATCAGGAACGACAACGGTAGCCCTGCACTCCAAGTCGGGCGCGACACGAACCCGCCGACCCCGAACAACATCGTGCGTGGCGTCAACCTCTCCAACGCCGGCAACGCAACCCTCACCTTCACCAAGCGCGACGAGAATCTGGAAACAGGCGAGAACGTGACCATTGAGATCTTCAACGGATCGCTTTGGTCGACCCTGGTCGTCTACCAGGGCGCCGATCCGAACGACTCGAACCCCGTTCCGCAGAGCTTCGACATCTCCCCGTACGTCAGCGCCAACACGCAGATCCGGATCCGCCCGCCGGCCGACACCAGCTCCAACAACGACGTCATGTTCTTCGACGACTTCGTGGTGACCTGGGAAGGGCGGACCTCGACCACGGTGCCGGGCGGTGCGATGCCCAACCTGGTGACGGCGGCCGACGGATACGACCTCTACCCCAACGAGGTGATGACGATCACGGTCGTCGTCCAGGTGGACGATCCGCTCGCATACGGGATTCCGACCATCGACAACACGGCCGTCGCCAACAGCGACGACCAACTCGGCAACTCGACCGGGTCGGTTTCCGATCCGGTCAACCTCGGCTCGATCGGCGACACGCTGTTTCTCGACGACGATGGAAACGGACTGCCGGGCCCGACCGAGGGCATCGCCAATATCACGGTCACATTGACTGGAACCGACGGCGCGGGGAATCCGGTATCGCTGTCAACGACCACAGACGCCAACGGCAACTACACCTTCGACGAACTCCCGTTGGGCGACTACACCATCACCGCCGACGAGGCCGATGCCGACTTCCCGGTGAGCGTGCTGCAAACCGTCGGTACGAATCCACAGCCTGTGTCGCTCCTGACCGGGCAGGATCGGGCCGACATCGACTTCGGCTACCGCGACCTCGGTTCGATCGGCGACCGGGTCTTCATCGACATCGACGAAGACGGAGTCTTCGACGCAGGTGAGGGAGTCCCGAACATCACCGTCACGCTGACCGGGACCGACGAATTGGGTAATCCGGTGAGCTTGACGACCACGACGGGAGCCGACGGCGGCTACCTCTTCGATGCGCTCCTGTCCGGTGCCTACACGGTGACTGTGGACGAGGCCGATACGGATTTCCCGGCGGATCTGATCCGAGTGATCGGCGCCAACCCCCAGTCGTTCGCCCTGGCGAGCGGCGAGGATCGGCTCGACGTCGACTTCGGTTACGACTCGGTGCGTGCGTCGCTGGCAGGAAGCGTCTACCACGACGAAGACAACGACGGCGTCTTCGACGGAACCGAGTCCGGGATCGCGGCGGTGACAGTCACCCTGACCGGCGTCGACCGGTTCGGCCGTGCCGTGAGCCTGTCGACGACGACGGACGTGAACGGTGACTACACCTTCTCCAACGTTCGGCCCTCGGGCGGTACCGGTTACACCGTCACCGAGACCCAGCCCGCCGGCTTCATTGATGGCCTCGACACGGTGGGGTCCCTGGGCGGCACGCTCGGTTCGGACCTCATCTCGGCCATTCCGCTGGCTGCGGGCGACG
>JAOTZB010000254.1 GCA_029861625.1 Acidimicrobiia bacterium | reverse complement strand
GAACGGGAGCGGCAGCCGGGCGATGCCCCAGTCCAGGGCCGCGCCCCCGCCGGGGTCGATCGGGGCGAACACGCGAGATACGTAGAGCCGCTTCCCGCCGTTGAGGAAGAAGGCCCGCGCCGCGTGCGCCACGTACGATTCGCTCCGAGGTTGACCATCGCCCCGGTCGAGCCGGAGCCGCTCGAGCCCGCCGAACACCTGCTCGAACTCGGTGAAGCTCGTGATCAGCCGCGGCTCGGTCGACCGGGGTCCGCGGCGACCGTTGTCGACGAACTGCACCGGTCCGTAGCGGGTCATGCCGGCATACCCCGTGGTACTCGTCGGCACTCCCGCGATCGACTTCGAACGGAAGCTGACCTCTTCGACGTACACCCCGGGGGCCAGGTATTCGGGCATGATGACGCTCCTCGCTATGCGATGGTGATCTGTTCGGACGACTCCCGGCCCAGCGGGAGATCGATGGGTTGGGCGGGAAACAGCGGCGACAGCTGGACCTGTCCCTGGAGAAAGCTCCGGCCCGAGATGGTGGGCTCGATGTCGGGTATCGCCGATGCGACAACGGTCTCCACGGGCAGATCCCAGAGCGGGTCGACATCGGGTCGCAACGGATCGGCCGGGTCCGGTGCCATCGGTGGGATGACGGCGCCGATCGTCAGGGTGACTGAAAGGGGATCGTTCGGAACGACGATGTCGTTGGCGGTCTGGCCCACCACGAGCACGAACTCGCCCCGGTCGTCGCCGTGGGCCCAGCCGACCTCGTCACCGTCTGCGTTCGTAGCTCGGACGCGGCACCACGGGACAGGGACCGTCTCGGGCCGGGCCGGGTCGGGCCGGCGGAGGATCCGGCCGCGCAGCACGGTCGACCGAGCCGTCAATGGCGCTGCCGCTCCGGGGAACATGACGATGGGGAACACCCGCCGCCAGCGGGCCAGCGGTGGGCTGGTCGCGTCCGCCTCGGCGGCCAGCACGGCGCCTTCGTCGGCGATGGTCAGCCGGAGTCGACGGGGCACGACGCGACGACCGTGTCCGGGTATCGGCGTCGAGCCGACTCGGCCTCCATCGACGACGCGCAGGTCGATGGTCGTCGGGATGTCCCGGTCGTAGGTTCGGGCGAATCGGCCCGACCGGTGTCGTCGCATCGGCGGCAGCACCGCCGTGAGGGTCTCGCCCGGGCGCCAGTTCCTCCACCGGTGCAACGGCGACGGGTGGTGCTCGAAGCGCACGTCGACCGGTCCGTCGAGCCGACGACCCGAAGTGGCGTCTCGAGGTTCGATCCCGACGGCGAGATGGAGGACCCGCTCGTCGTACCGGGACGGGGTGTAGGTGTTCACGGGACGGACACCGAGCTCGGTGTCACGCCGCGAACGGCGGTCATGACATCGGGATGATCGATCTCGTCGGGCGCATCGATCCTGGCGATCTTGGCGACGTACGAGACGCTCAGCCTGAAGTCGCTCGGCAGCGTGTCGAATGTGCGGAGGACGTCTTCGGTCACGAGGTCTTCGTTGACCAGCTGGATGGTCTCACGCTGATCCCACCGACCGAGCGGATGGAGTTGTGGCCCGGCCAGGATCGGCTGCTGTTCGAGGCACTGCATCGTGGCGCCGAGAATCCTGAGCTCGGCCTCGGGGTCGCTGTCCCACGGTGTGAGCAGGAAGTGAATGTCGAGCGGCAGATGAATCGTTGCGTCGTGGGCCGCGACCGCCGACCACGGCGCTCGCATCGTGCGGTTGACGTCGACCCGATAGCAGAAGATCGACAGGGTCGGGAACCGGATCGGGCTGCCGGGAGTCGAGCCGATCTGGCCGAAGTCGTCGCTCCTGACGATCCGCGCGACGGGACGGGCGCGGAAAGCATCGGGGTCGAGCAGCTCGAGCTCGACGAAACACCGGTTCAGCAGCTCCTGAAGACTCAGAGCGACCGCCGCGAGAGAGGTCGAATTCGCCACGTCCTGAAGTGTTCGGTCCTGCCGTCACCGCGCCGTCACCAGCGCCGGGCAAGCTGGCCGTGACGCGCCGGTGACGGCCGCTCGTGATCGTTCCAGGGTGCACGTGAATGTGTTGTTCGATCGGGTGCCGCGTCTGTCGATCGACCTCGGCGATCGTCGGGTGCCGGCGTTCCGGTCCCTCGGGATCATCGGGTTCTTCGTCGGCCTGCTGTTCGCCATCGCCGCGGGGATGATCGCAGGGACGTCGCTGACGGTCGTGACCGGGGTCGCCGCCGCGGCCGGGTTCTCGTTCTTCGCGTGGGCGATCCTGCGCCGCGGGATCACCGGTGCCGAGCGACTGGTCCTGCTCGAACATGTCTGGGTCGCGTACGGCGCCGTCGCGCTCTACGCGTGGGCGGCGGGGACGTCGACACCGGCTGCGTTCGACGTGTTGTCGTCGGCACTCGCTCCGTTTCTGCTCTTCGGCCGGCTCGGGTGCACCACGGTCGGCTGCTGTCATGGTCCGCCCGCGTCGACCGGGATTCGATACGGCCCGGAACATCTCCTTCCGGAACGCCTCGTCGGTGTCCGGTTGTTGCCGACGCCGCTCATCGAGGCCGGCGCGCTCGCCGCCATATCGGTGGTCGCACTGGCTGCGATGAGCGGACGAACCGGGCTCGCCACCGTGTGGTTCCTCGTGTCCTACGCCGTCGTTCGATTCGGCACGGAAGGGATCCGTGGCGACATCCGACCTGCGCTCGGGCGCGTCTCGGTGCCGCGGATCATGGCGGTGATCCAGTTCGGCGTCGGCCTCGGGATGGCCGAACGATGGCTGGACGACGAAGAGCTGGGCCGACCCGTCGCCGTCACTGCTGTCCTGCTCGGTGTGGCGCTTCTCGCCGCACTCGCCCTCGTCTGGTCCCGTGAACCCGACGCGCTGGCCGAACCCGATCACCTCGACGAGGCGTGGCGGCGGATCGTCGAGCTCCACGCGATCACCACTGGCGACAGGCCGACATCGACGGAGACGTCGCTCGGAATGAGCGTCGCGGTGAGCCACAGCGAGGGTGCGCTCCACGTGTCGTTGGCCCATCCGGAACACCCGACTCGGGGTGTCGCGGCGTCGCTGGGCCCCGACCGGGTCGAGGAGGTGCACGGCATCACCCACATGATCATCGGTCGGTCCCCCACCCCGACGGTCGGCGATCAGCGGACGATCACGCCGAAGCCGACGCCGACGCCCTCACCCACATCGAATGGCACAGCTCCCGCGGACGCGTATTTCGCTCGGCCCGGCTGACTCACTGCATCAGAGGGGCTGGATTGGCCTCTTCACCTCATCGAGCGACTGGGGTACCGTCTGCACGAGGTCGAAGACGTGGGGAGTTGCGGCGGGATGCGCTCAATTCGCGACAATCGACCGGGCGGTGGCAACGATCGGGAGGGCGCGGCCCCGATTCGACTGCAATTGCTCGGCGGATTCTCGGTGACCGTCGACGGCGAACCGGTCGATGTGGCGCCGAGCGCGCAACGCTTCCTCGCCGGAATCGCGCTCTTGGGTGGATCGGCGAATCGTACGCACCTCGCCGAGACGCTGTGGCCCGACAGCCCATCGAAGCGTGGCCTCGCGAATCTGCGGAGCGCCGTCTGGCGCATGCCGGACAACGTCAGGGAGGGCATCGAGAAGGTCGGGTTGGTCGTTCGGCTCGACCATCGCTGGTCGATCGATCTCGACACGGCGGCGCGTGAGGCGCTCGGGCTCCGGACGGGGACCCGACCCGAGGCGATCGATCGTTCGCTGTTCGGCAACGATCTGCTTCCCGACTGGGACGAACACTGGCTCATCATCCGCCGCGAGCGACACCGGCAGCTGCGACTCCACGCACTCGAGGACCTCGCCGCGGCACAGATCACCGAGGGCCGGGCGCTCGACGCCGTCGACTCGGCGCTCGAGGCAGTACTGGCCGAACCACTCCGCGAGTCGGCCCAGCTCCTGTTGGTGCGAGCCCACATCGCCGCCGGCAACCGGTGCGCCGCGCTCGACCAATTCGAACGTTTCCGGGAGCTGCTGCACGCCGAGCTCGATGTCGAACCCGGCGATGAGCTCCAGGCGCTGGTCGCCACCGCACGCGGCCAGCGCCGCCACTGACCAGCGCCGGTGCCGGTGACGGTGGCGCGACAACGACGGTCGACGGTTGTGTCGTGGACACGTCCGGCACACGTGAGGCGACGTACGTGATCCGCGTCTGGGCAGAACAGGGCGACCGTGTCATTCGCGGACGCATCGTCGACGTTGCGACAGGCGACGAGGTCGCCGCTCGCGGCATCGCCCAGCTGTTGGCAACCGTGGAGACCAAGCTCCGCGAGCTCGAAGCCGGCAGCAACTGACGCTGGCACATGATGGCGCGACGGCGTCGCGACGGTTCGCGGATGCGCGGAGCCACGCTGCCGCGACTTCGGCCCCGGCATGGTCGACTGGTCGTCACCAGAGAGGCAGCCCGATGACCAACACGTCTGACCACGACGGGATCCGGCTCACCATGCTCGGCGGATTCGAGCTCACCATCGACGGAACGCCCGCCGTGCTCCAACCCGCAGCGCAGCGACTGCTCGCATTCGTCGCGTTGGCGACACGCGGCGTCGACCGGAGCTTTGCCGCGCTGCAGCTCTGGCCCGACAAGCAAGAGGAACGAGCCAAGGCGAACCTCCGATCGACGCTGTGGCGCCTCGGGAAGATCCCTGCGCAGCTCATCGACGCTCGCAAGACCCGCCTCCACCTCGACAGCGACGTCTGGGTCGACACCCACGACGGCATCGCCGAACTGGCAACGACCCAGGACAGTCCGTTCCTGGACGGCTGCCTACCCTTCCAGTCGCTCGACTCGGCGCTGCTCCCCGACTGGTACGACGATTGGCTGGTCATCGAGCGAGAGCGGTTCCGGCAGCTCCATCTCGGTGTCCTCGAGGATCGGGCTCGACGTGCCCTCTCCGAGGGCCGGTGCAGCCAGGCGATCCAGCTCGCGCTCGCGGCTGCTTCGGTCGACCCGTTGCGGGAGAGCCCCCACCGCATCGTGATCGAGGCCCATCTGGCCGAGTCGAACGACTCGGAAGCCGTCGCGCACTTCGATCGTTACCGTCAGCTGCTCGCTACCGATCCGTGCCTCTGTCCATCCCGCGACATGACCACCCTCGTCGCGCCCCTGAAACGACCCGCCCTCGCGGCCGGGTGAGCACAGCTCGACGCTTCGCCGGACCTCGACCCGGCCGCTACGGTCGGCCGATGCGCCGGTATCAGGGATTCATGGCGGACAGCGCGCGGTGGGAGCGGTTCCGGTTCCGCTCCGGCGACGTGGTCATCTCGACGCCGTCGAAGTGTGGCACCACTTGGATGCAGACGATCGTCGGCATGTTGTTGTTCGGCCGTGTCGACCTGGGTGGGCCGATCAGCACGATCTCGCCCTGGCTCGATGCCTTGATCCGCAGCGACGACGAGGTCTTCGGGATGCTCGAGGATCAGAGCCATCGGCGCTTCGTGAAGACCCACACGCCGCTCGATGGCATCCCGCGCCGCCGAGACCTCACCTACATCGCCGTGATCCGGCATCCGCTCGATGTCGCGCTGTCCGACCGCGACCACAGCTCGAATCAGCGAGTCGACCGCGCGGTCGAGCTGCGCTCT
>JAOTZB010000253.1 GCA_029861625.1 Acidimicrobiia bacterium | reverse complement strand
CTAGGCCGTCTCGCGCCCGCCGATCCTGGGGACCTTCGTCTCTGTTCGCCCCGACGCACCGGCACGACGATTGGGGTGCCCAGCCCGGCTCGGGCCCGTTCGCTCGGGAAGTGACGCGAGAGGAGAAGGCGATGGCATTCACGATCGTGGTCGGCCTCGACGGATCGAGCGGGTCGCTGCGAGCCCTGAACTGGGCCGCGGAAACCGCGACCAGGGTCGACGCCCGGCTCACGCCGGCCTTGGCGTGGCAGTACCCGTCGCTCGCGTTGATGCCCTTCCCGGCCGGCTACCCGGTACCGCCCGCCGAATCGATGGAGATCGACGCCAAGCAGCGAGCCGCGGGGATGGTCCAGAGCATCGTCGAGCTCGGCGCCATCGACGTCACCGAGCCGATCGTCCGACAGGGCGGGTCCGGGGTCGTGCTGTGCGAAGCTGCAGAAGGCGCCGACCTCCTCGTCGTCGGTTCCCGAGGACTCGGCTCGATAAAGGGAACGATCCTCGGCTCTGTCAGCGCCCACTGCGCCGCGGCGTCGCCGTGCCCGTTGGCGATCATCCCGTCCGGGGAACCCGATCGTCCCCCCACGGACCTGGTCGTGATCGGCGTCGACGGCTCACCTCTGTCTGATGCCGCGGTCGAATGGGCCGACATCTGGGCGCCCGAGAACGCAATCCTCCTGGTCGTGCACGTCTGGGACATCCAGCTGATGGTCGACGGCGTGGCGGTCGACATCGACCTCGACGCAGTCGAGCAGGCCGCGGCCGAGATCGTCGATGGCGCCGCCTCCCTGGTGACCCGACACGAGGTCGAGACGTCGACCATACGCGGCGACGCCCGCATCCAGCTGAAGAAGCTCGCAAAGGACGCCGACATGCTCGTCATCGGCGCCAGGGGCCACTCGGTGTTCGAACGCTTCCTGATGGGTTCGGTCGCCAGCTACACGGCCCACCACCTCGTCGCGCCGACGGTCATCGTGCGACCGACGGAGTAGGTCAGCCGCCGCTGTCGAGCACCTCCCGCTCGAAGGCGACGACCGCAGCGATCTCGGACTCCGACAGCACGCCGTCGAACGCCGGCATCTGGCCGCGTCCCTGGATCACGACCTCGACCTGGCTCGCAGGGTCGGGATACCGCTCGCTCACGCCGACGAACGACGGGCCGACGATTCCCTCGCCGCTCGGGCCGTGACAGGACGCGCACCGGAGGTCGTAGATGGCGGCGCCCGTCTCGATGGGGTCATCGTCGATCTCGCCTGCTGGTGAGGAGACGCGCTCGGCATCGGAGCCACCACCGAAGCCGGCGCCGTACACCACGAGGCCGACGAGGACCACCACCATGAACGAGCACAGTGCCGCGAGCCCGCCGAGGAATGCCCCCTCCTTCATGCTGGGCTCCGCCCCCGGCGCAGATGGTCCTGTGGTCATGCTCGGTCCCTTCACACCTCGTTGGAAACCGTACGGACACGACGCCGCCACCAGTAGGGACGTAGTGCCCTACTGGCAGCCCGCAGCGGCCCCATAGGTTGCCTGCAGCAGCCGAAACGAAAGGCCGACCATGGTCCTCACGAGACGGGACTTCCTCCTGGCCGGCACCGCTGCCGGTGCCATCGTCGGGGGAGCTGTGCTCGTACCGATCGGGTTCGTGTTGAGCGACGACTACGGCGGGTCGGGAGCCACCGCGGCGCGGCTCGCCACCTTTCCCCGCGCCCGCGTCGCATCGTTCGCCGATCTGCAGATCGGCGAACCGGTGTGGTTCGACTACCCGTTCGAGGGTGCATCGAACCTCCTCGTCCGGACCGGAGAACCGGTCCTGGCGGGGATCGGGCCCGACCGTGACCTCGTGTCCTACTCGAACCAGTGCACCCACATGGGTTGTCCGATCACCGAGTACCGGCCCGACGAGCACGTCCTCGGCCCGTGCCCGTGCCATTACTCGTCATTCGACCTGAGCCGCGACGGCATTGCCACCTTCGGCCAGGCCACCCAGAACCTCCCCAGGGTGCTGCTCGAGATCGACGGTGACGATGTCTACGCGATGGGCGTGTTCCGGCTGATCTTCGGTCACGACGACAACCTCGCGGGCGAGGACCTCGTGACGGTCGGCGAGGAGATGGGGGCATGACGACCGATCAGCCCTCGGCAGTCCCGCTACCCCCTGCCGACGCCACGACGCACACCACGTGTTGCGAGTACTGCCCGGTGGCCTGCGGGTACAAGGTCTACACGTGGCCGCTCGGCCGGCAGGGCGGCACGCTCGCCGACGAGAACGCACTCGGTGTCGACTTCCCTGCGACGGCGCTGTCGGGCCGCTGGATCTCGGAGAACATGCACAACGTGGTCCGCGTCGACGGCGAGCTCCAGAACGTCGTGATCCTCCCCGACCCCGACGCCGATGTGGTCAACACGGGCGGCACCCACTCGACGAGAGGCGGCCAGCTCGCGCAGAAGTGCTACTCCGAGACCGGGCGCACATCGGATCGGCTCCAACAGCCGTTGCTTCGTGTCAACGGAACGCTCGTTCCGATTCCGTGGAATGTGGCAACCGATCTGGTCGCCGAGCTGTCGTCCCACACGATCGCCGAACACGGCGAGCTCGCCTGGGGCATGAAGATCTACTCGTACGAGTTCTACGAGAACGTGTTCGCCGCGTCGAAGCTCGCGCTCGGCGAGATCGCGACGCCCAACTACTCTCCCCACCACGCACCGGCCGAGGGCGACGACGTCCCAGGTCTGTCCGACTGCGGCATCGACGCCTTCAGTGCCGCCTTCGTCGACGACGAAGCGGCGGACGTGTTGTTCATCGCGGGGTCCGACCCCTACGAGACCAAGAGCGTGCGTTTCACGACGTGGCAACAGGCGGGCGGCGCGACGATCATCTACGTCGACCCCCGCAAGACCTTCACCGCGTCCTACGCCGAGAACAACGGGGGGCTGCATCTCCAGCTCGCCCCGGGCACAGACACGGCGCTGTACATGGCGATCTGTCGGGTCATCGTCGAGAACGGGTGGTGGGACGAAGAGTTCGTCGACGCCTACGTCGCCACTCGATCCGAGCTGGATGCCGAGGGCAACTGGCGGCGGGTCGAGTTCGGCCGCAGCTTCGACGAGCTCCGCGAGTGGCTGACGTCCACCGATGACTTCAGCCTCGCTGGTGCCGAGCAGGTCACCGGCGTACCGGCCGAGAAGATCCAGCAGGCCGCCGAGATGCTGACCGGCGCCGGTGGACCGCGGCCGAAGGCGACCGTGCTCTTCGAGAAGGGCGTGTACTGGTCGCACAACTACGAGAACACCGCCGCCATCGGCGACCTGGGCGTGCTCATCGGCTCCGCCGGGCGCGAAGGTCGGGCCATCTCGAGGATGGGTGGTCACCAGCGGGGCGGGCAGAAGGCGGCGGGCTATCCGATCGACAAGTCGCCCCACGAATACGAGGGTCACAAGGTCGAGATGGACACCGAGCGGTGGCTCGTCCAGGGCAACACCCGCTTCCGTTGGATCGTCGGTACGAACTGGCTCGGCGCGATGGGTGCCACCGACGCACTGCGCAACGCCGTCGTCGAGCTGAAGTCGGTCGGGCCCGAGGTCACCTCGACCCGCTACGAGACCGCACTCCAGCAGCTGAAGGATCGCATCGACGCCGGCGGTCTCGTCATCGTCCACCAGGAGATCTACGAGAACGACTCGACGCCCTATGCCGACATCATCCTGCCGGCCGCGACATGGGGCGAAGAGGACTTCGCCCGCAACAACGCCGAGCGCCGGCTGCGGATCTACGAACGGTTCATGGACCCTCCGGGTGAGGCCAGGCCCGATTGGCAGATCTTCGCCGAGGTGGCGCGGAAGATGGGCTTCGAAGGATTCGAATGGACGGACTCGAACGCGATCTTCGAGGAGGCCGCCGCCAACTCGGCCGGCGGTCGCCGTGACTATGCGGCCCTCGTCGAGAAGGCCCGAGCCGATGGTGTCCGGGGCCACGACCTGCTGCGCACATTCGGCACGACCGGCCTACAGACCCCGCTCGGCCTCGAGAATGGCGAGCTGACCCAGACGGTTCGCCTGCACGAGGACCTCACGTTCAAGAGCGACAGCGGGAAGTGCAACTTCGTCCTCGCCGACTGGGATGCCGTCAAGGAGCGCAACGCGATGATCGGACCCGCTCCGTCGAAAGACGAGGTCTGGGTCCTGAACGGCCGGGTCAACGCGCTGTGGAACAACCTCTTCGACTACGTCCGACGACAGAACGCGATGGAACGGTGGCCGTCCAACTTCCTCGAGATCAATCCCGACGACGCAGCCGAGCGGGGCATCGTCAACGGCGATCTGTTGTCGATCGAGAGCGACAACGTGCTCGACCAGCTCGGTCGCGTGACAACGGGCGGATTCACGGCGGTTGCCTACGTGTCCGACATCGTGCCGCCGGGCGTCACGTTCACCTACTTCCTGTACCCCGGATCGCCGGCCAACAACGTCACATCCGCCGACAGCTCGTTGCAGCCGCTGAACCTTCGCTACAACTTCAAGCTCGGGAAGGGATCGATCTCGAATCTCGGCCCGAGCGGGCTCGCCGACACCATGTCGTTCAGCCCCCGCAACCTCGCACCCGGTGGCCCCGGGGGATAATGACGCGATGAGCATCGGTGATCTCGCGACGACCGAGACGCACATCTCGCAGCTCTTCTTCACCGCTGACCGCGCCTACAAGCTGCTCAAACCGGTGAAGTTGTCGTTCCTCGACTACAGCGACCGCGACCAGCGCCTGGCGGCGGCCCGAAAGGAGGTCGAGCTCAACCGGCGCCTCGCCCCCGACGTGTACCTGGGCCTCGGCGACCTCCACGAGAACGGTGAGCTCACCGATCATCTGATCATCATGCGTCGCATGCCCGATGACAGGCGGTTGTCGACGCTCGTCCACGACGCCGGCTTCTCCGACTGCGTCCGGAGCGTCGCCAGGGCGATTGCCACCTTCCACGCCGCGCTCCAACCGGTCTCCGACGCGAGGCACCTCGCGAGCGCCGAGGCGATCCGGTCGTTGTGGAGCGACAACTTCGCCAACCTCAGGCGCCAAGTCCCTGCCATCATCGGCGAGAGCGACCACGCTCGGGCCGAGACCCTCGCCTACGGGTACCTGGACACCGCCATGTCGGTGTTCGCGAAGCGCATCGATGACGGGTTCGTACGTGACGGCCATGGCGACCTCATCGCCGACGACATCTTCTGTCTCCCCGATGGCCCCCGCATCCTCGACTGCCTCGCCTTCCGAGACGACTACCGGATCGGCGATGTCCTCGCCGACATCGGATTCCTCGCCATGGACCTCCACCGCCTCGCCGGCCCCGAAGCGGCTCGTGATCTGATGCGGTGGTATCAGGAGTTCAGCTACGAGCACCACCCGTCGTCGCTGGCGCATCACTACGTCGCCTACCGCGCCCACGTCAGAGCCAAGGTCGCCTGCCTCTCGTACGAGGCCGGTGACACGGACCAGGCGGGGCTCGCCCGGAGATACCACGACCTCGCGCTCCACCATCTGGAGCGGGCCCGGGTCCGTCTCATCCTCGTCGGCGGTCCTCCGGGCGTCGGCAAGACCACCGTGGCGGAACACCTGAGCGCCCAGTTCGGCTGCAGCCACCTCATGACCGACG
>JAOTZB010000252.1 GCA_029861625.1 Acidimicrobiia bacterium | reverse complement strand
GTCGGGGTGGTGGTGCTGGCTCCGATGCCCGTGGTGCAGTCGGGGTTCGTTCCTGCACCGCATCGGGATGCAGCTGTGTGGAGTAGGAGAATTTGGTCGAAACGTTGTCGCGTTCACCGTGGTCGAGGCGCCTTCCAGTGGCATGACTGTCGCTACGAATCACGATCAGACCACCAAGGAGCAGACGACTTGCGGGGAGTCGTCGCCGCTGGGCCTGATGGCGGTCGACGACGCCGGCGACGCGGCTGGGTGTGTCGGTGCGGTTCGTTCGCCGGCTGGTAGCTGAGCGGCGGATCCCCTATGTCAAGGTCGGCAAGTTCGTGCGGTTCGAACCCAGCGACCTCGAGCGCTGGATCGACGACCACCGCGTCGGGCAGCTGAAACTCTGGTGACCTCAGTCGGCCGCCGCTGCTCGGCGGTACCCCTTAGTCGCCTCTGTGCTGCGGGCGCGGCGGCAGCTTGCGAACGCTTCCGAATGATCGCCGTGGCGCCACCTGAGGCACCGTACCGGCTGATTGCTACGCGCACAATACGCGCACGGCGATGTACGAAGCTAAGAACGACGAAACCGCAGGCCCTCTGACCTGCGGGTTCTCGGTGGAGCTGATGGGACTCGAACCCACGACCCCCTGCTTGCAAAGCAGGTGCTCTAGCCAGCTGAGCTACAGCCCCTCGACCGCATCATCGTAGAGGTCGCACTGCCTGCTCCGTCGCCAATTGTGCTCAGGCGGCGAGAGGTCGTCCGAACGGCAGCGACTCTTGCCAGGTCTGCAGGAATGCCTCGGCCTTGTAGCAGCCGGCAAGCAGTGGGCCATCGGCATGGCCGACGAGCTCGTTCATCAGCTCGGTGATGGTCGCGACGGCGTCGGTCTCGATCGACATGGCCGTGGCGTCGTCACCGGGCCACATGGCGAAGACCGGTCCGGCGGTCGACACGAAGTCGGGAACGACGATCGCGCCGGCCTTGCGCAACACCGCGAAGGCCTTCGAAGTGACCGGAATCGGGCCCCACGGCACCACGGCTGCCACGTCCAGGTTGGCGGCCGTCGTGTGGTTGATTGCGCCCATCTTCGATCCGGCGAACAGCACGTCGACGGGGTCGGTGAAGATCTTCCAGGACTCGCCGACTTCGCCGAGATCGGCGAGCATCTCGTCGCCGTTCGCTGCGTACGCGTCGCCGAGCGCGGCGGGATCGATGCCGTCGTCGTTGTGGATCGATCCCTTCGTCGTGGACACCGCGACCACGGTGGCCCCCCACTCCACCGCCTGGCGAGCCAGCGCCGGCCCCGAGGCACCGAAGCCCTCGATGGCCACGGTCTTGCCGCCCAGGTCCGACACGGCGGCCGACGCGGCGGCGGCCGCGCCGACGCCGAGGAGGTGGGCGTCCAGCGTGACGCCGTTGACGTCATCGAATCGGATCGACGAGCGGGGATCGACATCTCGCAGCCCGGCGAGGGTCGCGTCATCGACACCCTTGCCGGCATCGGGCAGAAACGTTCCTGCCTCGACCATCGGGCGTACCTCGTCGACGAAGGCAGCGAGCGCATCGGCGCGAGCATCGGGCGGGGCGTTCACGCCGGACGAGGCCCCGCCTCGCTCTTGTTCCAGCACTGCGAACGTGTAGGTGAGCGAGCGGGCGAGCTCCTTGGCGCCGCCCTGGAGGATCTTCGGGGCCGAGCGGACGATGCCGACCGCGGGAGCATCGCCATCGTCGAGGTCGATCGCGATGAACCCTTCGGTTGAGGTGAGCTTGTGGATCTTCACCCCGGCATTTCACCGCGCATCGGGGCTTCCCGCCAGTTGTGCAGCGTCGCGGTGGCGCTCAGTTGTCGGCGAGCGCGAAGATCCGGCCGTCCCGGGAGCCGATGTAGACGGCCCCGTTCCAGACCACCGGCGTCGACTCGAGGCAGCCGCCCAGCGCGATGTCCCACAGCAGCGGAGGATCGATGGTGGTGTCGCTGACGTCATATGCCCGCAGGACGCCGCCGCAGTCGCCGACGATGAGGACATCGTCGACCACGATCGGCGACCCCCAAGTCGGCCCGGTCAGCTGCTTCTCCCATCGCACGGTGCCGTCGGCACGGTCGAGGGCCAGCAGCCGTCCGCCGTTGGTGGTCGAGTAGACGACATCGCCGCCGAGCGCCACGGTCGACAGTACGCCGCGGAACTGCTCGGTGCCGTCGACGAATCCCCAGACGAGCGGGTCGGCGGCCGACGCCGGGTCGAGCCGTACGACCTGGCCGACCTCTTGCGCCTGTGTCGTCGCCCGTTCGAGGAGCTGGCCGGTGTACAGCTCGCCGTCGGGACCGACGACGACGGTCGAGTCGGCGTCGTCGCCGAGCCAGTAGCGGAAGACCTGGACGGGAAGGTCGCCGGTGCTGATCGGAGCGAGGTCCCAGCCCTGGACGAGGCCGCCCGAGTTCGCCAACCACACGGTCGTGTCGAGCGCGGAGATCGACGTCTCGACCGACACGTTCTCGTCGCCCTCGGGCAGAGCTGCGTCGAGCTCGTCATCCCACGTCGGCGTGTTCCAGACGAGCTCGGGGTCGACGGTCACCAATCCGTCGGCGTCGGTCGACCGGTTGAGTGCGATCACGTAGAGCTGGCCGTTCTCGCCGCCGACCACCAACAGGTCGTCGATCACCAGCGCGGCGCCGTCCCAGTCGTCGCTGAAACGGACCGGCTCGACCGTGGCGGCGTCGAGTCGCCAGAGCTCCTGCGGCGCGTCGGCGCGGTCGAACGCGATGATGCGGAACGAACCATCGCTCGACCCGACGTAGGCCAGCGCCGAGCCGCTCGGGTCGATGGTGACGCTGCCCTTCACCGGACCGTCGAACGGGAACGCCGGCATGATCGGTTGGCCGGTTGCGGCATCGAGGAAGTGCAGCCCCCCGTCGTAGGCGCCGACGACCAGCCACGTTCGGTCTTCCCGCTCGAACACGGCCGGCTGGCCGGTCCAGCCGGTACCGCACCGCAGCGCAGCGTCGCCGACCGGTTCGGGCTCGCAGATCGTTCCTTCGGGCGGAAACGTCCAGCGCACCACGGGCTCGGTCGGCACGTCGGCCCCGTAGTACGTGCGCGTCGCGTTGCCGCGGAAGGTCAGAACGCCGGCGACTGTGTCCGAGCCGGGCTGGCCGACGCTCCCGATCGGAACGGGCTCGAAGTCGAACGTCGCCGTTTCGGGTGTCGGTGACGGCTCGGGTTCGGGTTCGACCGTCGTGTCGACCGGCGCTGCTGTCGGTTCGGGGGTCGCCGCGACGAAGTCGGCCAGGGGGTCGTCGCCGCCTCGTGAGTCGAAGGCGAGCCAGATGGCCAGTACCGCCACGGCGAAGCCGACGCCGAGGGCGGTGTTGCGAAGGACGCTGCCGGCTCTCACGGCGACGATTGTAGAGAGGTGATCGGGTGCCGTCGGGTCACCGACGGCACGGTGCGATCAGCGGCTCCCGATGATGACGAAGGAGCCGACGAAGTACGAGTCGAATGTCGTCGTGAAATCGAGCCGGCCGGCCGTAGCGCTCGGTGCGCTCACCTGGAAGGTGTCGATGTCGAGCCCCAGCGTGTTGGCGTAGCTCGGCACGTGGGTGGTGTCGCCGCCGCCCGAGAGCAGCTGGCCCCGCCACGACAACGTGCTGTTGAACGGGTCGTCGGCCGGGTTGACGGCATCGCTGTAGGCGCCGCCGCCGGTCTCGTTGCCGTCGGCGTCGATCGTGGTGACGGCGAACTGGTCGTCGACGAAGCCGAGGTCGCCCTCGTTCACCGTCATGCCGATGTCGATGACCCCGGTGGCAGGGGTTGCGAAGCCGCCGACGTCGATGGAGAGCGATGTACCAGCGTCGACCATCTCGAAGCCGTCGAAGAGGACGATGTTGTGGGATTCGGTGCCACCGGACCACACGACGGTGAGGCTCCAGCCTGCGTATTCGTTCATGGCTTCGGCGCCGTCGACGCCTGCGAGCCAGTATGTCCCGCTCGAGCTGACGACCGATGTGACGTCGGCGTAGCCCTGGTAGGCGCCGTTCGACGACCGGACGTTGCTGGCCGTGACATCGATGTACTCGTCGATGCTCGTCGGCACGAAGCCGATCGGGCCCGAGCCGAACTTCACAGTCGGGCTCGCCACGGATCGATCGGTGCTCGCGCTCCAGGTCAGCGCGGCGAACTCGACCTGCGCGCCGGCCGGCAACACCAGGTCGGCGCCGCTCGAGTTCTCGGCCATCCCGGCGGGCAGGTCCACGCCGTCGGCGTCGACGAAACGCATGTCCCACCGGTTGTTGGCGCTGTAGTTGAAGTCGCCGACGAGAACCTCGCGGCTCGATCGGATCTGATCGCACGTGAAGCCGGGATCGGGCAGGCCGTTCGCGTCGATCGGGTTGGCGTCGTCGGCGCCGCAGCTGAGCAAGGTGTTTCCGACGGTCGTCGCGTCGCCGGTGAGCTCGAGGCCGAAAACAGGCTCGGGCCCGCCATCGACGGTGTCGAACGGCGGGTTGGTCGGGCCGGTGACGTCGGTGTTGTTGGTGGTGTCGGGGTCCTCGGCAACCGTGGTGTCGGAGGTCACCGTGGCCGTGCTGGTCACGTTGGCGACGTCGCCGATCGCCAGCGATGCATAGATGGTGGTCGACTCGCCGCCGATGAGACCGCCGATGTCGCACGACAGGGCGCCGGCCGCGACCGAGCATCGAGGATCGTCGTGAGTCGTCGGAACGACCGTGGCACCCACGGTGGACAGCGTCATCGCCACCCCGCTCGCCGGGCTCGGACCATCGTTGCGTACGGCGACGGCGATGATGCCGCTGCCGTTTCGGACCAGGTCGCCGACCGGCTCGATGTCGACGGCGACGTCGGCGATCTGGGCGACCGGGATGACCCTCGAGTCGGTGTTGTTGGCGCTGACCGGATCGATGATGTCAGCGGTGACGGATACGTCGACGGTCACCTGGTCGAGATCGGTGACGATGACGTTGACGAGGATGATCCTCGACGCGTTGACCAGTGCTTCGAGCGGACAGGTGAGCGTGTTACCGTCGAGCGTGCAGCCGGCGAGGCCACCGCCGCCGCCGGGACCGACACCGGTGACGGTGGCGCCGGTGATGGTGATGGTCGCGACGCCCGTGGTGATGGGGCGGTCGGGTCCGAGGTTGTCGATGACGACCGGAATGGTGATGGCGCCGCCCGGCAGGGCTTCACCGTCGGCGTTGACGTCGCCGGTCGGGTCGTCGATGGCGATGCTGAGATCGGCGAACGGCAGGACCGGAACCGTCTCGGTGGCGACGTTGTTGGTGAGGTCGGGGTCGGGGGCCTGGCCGGTCACGGTCGCCGTGAGCGAGAGGCTGTTGTTGGCGGTCACCAGGAACGGCACCTGTACATCGACCGACGACAGGTTCGGCTGGGATCCGATGTCACAGGTTGCCGTCGTGGCGCTCGTGAGCGAACAGCCGGGGAGGCTGCCGAGGGTGCCACCGGTCAGATCGAGGTCGAGGGTGGCGCCGGGCGACGTGTTCGGGCCGTCGTTGATGACGCTGACCGAGAACGTGTCGGGCTGGCCGTTGGCGACGGCACTCGGTCCGGCTATGGCGACCCTGATGTCGGTGTCCGGATCAGGTGTGGGCGTCGGTGTGGGGGTCGGGGCCGGCGGTGTCGGCGT
>JAOTZB010000251.1 GCA_029861625.1 Acidimicrobiia bacterium | reverse complement strand
GACCTGGCCGGGGAGCTCACGGCCGACGATCTCCTCGGCCAGCTTCGCGACGTCGATCAGCGCCTCGAGATCGATGCCGGTCTCGAACCCGATCGCCTCGACGAGGTGCACGACGTCCTCGGTCGGTACGTTCCCCGATGCCCCCGGCGCGTAGGGGCAACCGCCGAGCCCGCCGATCGATGCGTCGAACCGTCGGACGCCCCGATCGAGCGCGGCCACGATGTTCACCAGACCGGTGTTGCGGGTGTTGTGGAAGTGCAGCGCGACCGTGTGCGCCGCGATGCCCTGGGCCGCGAGTGCGTCGAGCAGGGCGTCGACCTGCCTCGGGGTCGCCATTCCAGTGGTGTCGCCGAACGACAGGCTGTCGGCGCCGTCATCGAGCAGCCCGGCGGCCAGCGCAGCGACCCGGGCGGGCTCGATGGGGCCCTCGTACGGACACCCGAATGCCGTCGCGACGATGCCCTCGACCGGCAGCCCCGCGTCGTGGCCGATGGCGATGACGCCTGCCAGTTGTTCGAGGGCGTCGGTGGTGCTCATGCGCACGTTCTTGCGGCTGTGGGTGTCGCTCGCCGAGACGACGACCTCGATCTCGTCGACGGCGGCCTCGACCGCGCGCTCTGCGCCTCGCTCGTTCGGTACGAGTGCGCGATAGGTGACGCCCTCGGCCCGGCTCATCGCGGCCACGACCTGTTCGGAGCCCGCCATCGACGGAATCGCGGCCGGGTGGACGAAGGCTGCGGCCTCGATCACACGAAGGCCGGTGCGCGAGAGCGCGTCGATGAGACGGACCCGGTCGGCGACGGGCACCGGCACCTCGTTCTGGAGCCCGTCGCGGGGTCCGACCTCGCGGATCTCGACCGACGCGGCGTTGGGGGTCGTCATCGGGGGCGACGCGCCTGCTCTCGCGGGTTCATTGGTCCGACCTTAGTGCCGTGGACGACTACCTCGACCAGGTGGTCGAAGGGGTGCCGATCGGCGCAGATCCGACCCGCTGAAGCTGGGTCATCCGAGGGTCCGCGGGTAGGCCCAATTGCTCAGTCCGGTTCCGAAATGGCCGACAGGAACCGGTGACGGCTGGGCTGCCGTCGTCGACTGATGATTCGGGAAACCAACCAACCAACGAGGAGTCCGCCATCCTTCCCGGTGGCGGACTCACTCGCCGAAGGGCCGGATGACCGGCCCGGGAGCCTTCGTATCGACGAAGCACCACCTTCCGCGGCATCTTTTGCCGCGAAAGTGCTGCTCATCGACGCTTTGCCCGAGCGTTCGAAGGCACTGGCATGGCATCTCGAATCACGGTCGATCGGCGTCCAGCGGACGAATGACGGATGGATCGGGCTCGAGCTGATCGCGGAGTCGGTTCCCGACTTGATCGTGGTCGGGCTCGAGCTCGATCGTCCGGACGGCGTCCAACTCCTGGAACACCTCATGGCGAGGCGCGACCTGTCGACCGTGCCGATCGTTGCCATTGGAGGTGTTCCAGGAGCCGTCGAACCCTCCCGATTCGGCGTACGAGTCCTGCCCGAGGGCGCGCGTATGGCCGATGCCGCCGCGATCGTCTTGAAAGAGCTCGAGGAGGCACGGTGGAACGGCCCGGACGCGCGGATGCTCGACGTGCAGGGATTCGCACACGAGATCGCGCGCGAACATGCTCGACGGAGTCGGGGCGGGAGCAAGGGATTCGTCGTATCGCTCACGCTCTTCGAGCTCCCTGCGGTCCGGCTGCGTCTGGGTCACATCGCGGAGAGCAAGCTGCTCCACGCCGTGGCCGAGCTGTTGACCCACGTGGTCTCGCCCATGGACGTGATCGGCATCACCCGTGAGGACCGCATCGGCATCCTCGTCCGTGATACGAGCGAGAATGCGATCGAACGGAAGCTCCGATCGCTCGGCCGGGCCATCTCCGAGGCCGTCCACGAGATCAATGGCGAACGCATCCTGTTCACGCCGGCAATCGGTTATGTCGCGCTCGATCACGGAGGGACTCCGGAGGAGGCCGCCCGTCGAGCCGAGACGGCTCGTGTGCATGGCGCCAAGCACCTCGACCTGCGCGCCACCCGCTGGGACAAGTCGATGGAGCCGGACGCCATTGCGAAGGCGACGCCGACGAAGGACAAGCTGAGTCTGCTCGATCGGTTCCGCAAGCGCATGCGTACGCCGATGCAGATCCTGCTGACGTTCGTCATCGGCCTCGTGGTGCCCTTCTTCGCCTACTGGGGCTCCGATTCGCTCGGATACGACCTCGCGGACGCCATGTACCTGTTCGTCGTCGTCTCCCTGCTCATCACTGGCATGTTGATCCTGTACGAGGGACACCTGGCGGTCCGGCAGGCCGAACCGCCGGAGGTGGCGGAGGCCGACTTCCCGCGGGCCAGCGCGGTGATCGCCGCCTATCTGCCGAACGAGGCCGCAACGGTCCTGGAGACGATCGAGGCATTCCTCGAGATCGACTACCCGAACGATCTCGAGATCATCCTGGCCTACAACACCCCTGATCCGCTGCCGGTCGAAGCGCGGCTTCGCGAGCTGGCAGACCGATATCCGAACTTCAATCCGGTCGAGGTTCGGGGCAGCAGCTCCAAAGCGCAGAACGTCAATGCGGTCTTGAGCATGGCGACGGGCGCGTTCACCGGTGTGTTCGACGCCGATCACATGCCACGACCCGACGCCTTCCGGCGGGCCTGGCGGTGGTTGGCCAACGGCTACGACGTGGTCCAGGGCCACTGCCTCACCCGAAATGGCGACTCGACCTGGTTGGCCGGGATGATCGCCGTCGAGTTCGAGGGCATCTATGCAGTCGCCCACCCCGGGCGGGCGCGCATGCACCACTTCGGGATCTTCGGCGGTTCGAACGGCTACTGGAAGACGGAGACGCTGCACGAGATCCGCATGCGCGGGTCGATGTTGACCGAGGACATCGACTCGGCCCTGCGTGTGATCAAGAAGGGCAGGAAGATTCGCTCGGACCGCGACCTCGTGTCGCGGGAGCTCGCCACGACGACGCTCAAGCAGGTATGGAATCAGCGGCTGCGGTGGGCGCAGGGCTGGTTCCAGGTCTCGATGGAGCATGCCAGGGGCATGATGTCGAAGGAGCTGAGCGCCCGCCAGCGGTTCGGGATGTTCCACTTGCTGTTGTGGCGCGAGCTGTACCCATGGCTGTCGATGCAGATGATCCCGATCGTGGCCTACAGCCTCTGGCGCGGCGAGTTCGACCCGTTCATCCCGGTCTGGATGGCGACGACGATCATCACATTCAGCGTCGGGCCGATCCAGACCCTCTACGCGTACCGACTCGCCGATCCTGCGATCAAACAACACAAACGATGGTTCATCGGGTACCTCTTCTTCTCGACGTTCTTCTACACGGAGTTCAAGAACCTCATCAATCGTGTGTCGCAGGTGAAGGAGTTCATGGGGGAGAAGGACTGGCGGGTCACGCCGCGCTCTGCCGACCCCGTGAGCGAGGACTGACGGTCAGCCGCCCGACACGAGCGCTTCGGCGTCGGCACCGAGCCGGACGTTCGCGTCGGGGTCGTCGAGCCAGCCCTCGGGCAGCGAGACGGGTCGCGGTCCGGCCGTGTGGCCCCGCGGCATGCGGGCGGCCTCGGCCGGGAAGGGCACATCTGGGTCGAGCTCGGCGACGAGCGCGGCGAGCTCGGCCGTGCTGCGCAGCTGATTGAGCGCCCGTCGGACCTGCGGGCCGACCGGGTACCCCTTGAGGTACCAGCCGGTGAACTTGCGGAACTCCCGAACGGCGCGACGCGGACCGATCCAGTCGGTGAGCAGGCCGAGGTGCTCGATCATGATGTCGGTCACCTCTCCCAATGCCGGGGCCTGCCGAATGCCATGGCCGTCGAATGCCGCGGCGAGGTCGCCGAACAGCCATGGTCGACCGAGACACCCGCGGCCAACGACCACACCGTCGCAGCCGGTCTCGCGCATCATCGCGAGGGCGTCGGCTGCTTCCCAGATGTCGCCGTTGCCGAGGACGGGGATGGTTGTGACGTGCTCCTTCAGCTCGGCGATGGCCGGCCAGTCGGCCGAGCCGGAATAGAGCTGTTCGGACGTCCGGGCGTGCATCGCGATGGCAGCGCAACCCTCGTTCTCCGCGATACGTCCGCTGTCGAGGAACGTGAGGTGGCTGTCGTCGATGCCCTTGCGGAACTTGATGGTCACCGGCACGTCGCCGGCCGCCGCCACGGTCGCAGCCACGATCTCGCCGAGCAGTCGACGTTTGATGGGGAGCGCGGCCCCACCCCCGTGCCGGGTGACCTTCTTGGCCGGGCACCCGAAGTTCAGGTCGATGTGATCGACGCGACCATCGGCGACCAGGCGGCGAGCCGCCGTTGCGATCGATGTCGGCTCGGTGCCGTAGAGCTGGATGCTGCGAGGTGTCTCGTCGGGTGCGAACTCGGTGAGCTTCATCGTCAGCTCGTGGTTCTCGACGATGGCCCTGGCCGTGACCATCTGGCCGACATACAGGCTGCCGGCGCCGAACCGGCGACAGATCGTGCGGAACGGTGCGTTGGTGACCCCGGCCATGGGGGCGAGCACGACCGGCGGCCAGACCTCGAGCGGCCCCACGTTCACCGGGGCGAACTCGCCAGGCGACGCCGCGGCGCGTTCGTGCGGCTCGCCCGGGGCCGTCGGGGTGAGGCTGCTCGATCGATCCGTCGCCGTGATCACCGCCTCGACGCTACTGGCGCGCCTCGGGCAACGACACGGACGTCGGGTCGACGCCGGCCATGCGGAGCAGCGCGAGCGTCTCGGCGAGCGGAAGCCCGACGACGTTCGAGTAGGACCCGTCGATCGCTGCGACGAACGCGCCGCCGATGCCCTGGATGCCGTAGGCCCCGGCCTTGTCGAGCGGCTCGCCGGTTCCGACGTACCAGTCGATCTCACGACGTGACATGTCGGTCATGGTCACGCCGGTCGTGACGACAGCGACTTCGAGATCGCCCGCGCCCGCAACGGCGACTGCGGTGACGACGTGGTGGGATCGGCCGGCCAGACGTCGAAGCATCGCCGATGCATCGAGCTCGTCGGCCGGTTTCCCGACGATGGTGCCGTCGAGGACCACCGTCGTGTCGGCGGCCAGCACCACCGATCCCGCGGGCGCCGATACGGCCGCAGCCTTGGACCGTGCCAGGCGCTCAACGTAGACGCGGGGTGACTCACCCGACTCGAGCGCCTCATCGAGCGCGGGGCTCACGACCGAGAAGGAGAGTCCGAGCTGGCGGAGCAGTTCGCGACGACGAGGCGAGCTGGACGCCAGCACGAGCGGTTTCGGCACGACCTCGGCAGGTTGACCCACGGGCGGATCCGCTATGACCTCGGAACGTCGACCCACGGGCGGTCCTTGTCGACGCGGGGTTCGCCGGGGAGGCCGAGCACCTGCTCGCCGAGGATGTTGCGCATGATCTCGCTGGTGCCTCCCTCGATCGAGTTGGCACGCACACGGAGAAACGACTTGCGGGGATCGCCCCAGCCCGATCCGTCGACATCCAGCTCGTCGGGGGCCCTGAACGTGTAGTCGTAGTCGACGAGCCCGGCCGGGCCGAGCAGGTCGATGCACAGCTCGTACACCGCCTTGTTGAGCTCGGCGCTCGCGAGCTTGGCCACCGAGCCCTCGGGCCCCGGGTTGCCGGA